>JAPHUJ010000215.1 GCA_026193735.1 Sulfurovum sp. | reverse complement strand
GTCACGGTGCTATGGCTACAGCACTGGCAGCCATAGGTATAGCCGCTCTCTCTTTAACAGTTTCCGAAGTAGCTGAAATACTGTCTGAAAGACTGGTAGAACCTTATGGAAGTATGGTTCTTACCTTTTCTGCAGTCATTGTCGAAATCATTCTTCTGTATATCATCTTGCTTGAGGCCGTACATTCTCCAGAAGTGGTTGAAACGGTAAAAGGTGGTATTATCTCTGCGGTGATCGTAGACATGAACGTACTTTTGGGACTAGCTGTATTTATAGGTGGTCTTAAGTTTACAGAACAGCAACACAACAAAGAGACTTCAAGCACCTACACGACGATCTTGTTTGTAACAGCATTGGCACTTTTGGTTCCAAGTCTTTTAAGTGAGTCAGAGCATGGTAAAGCTGTGATCCAGGAAACAAGTATTATTATCGCGGGTGTACTCATGGCTTTTTACATCATTATTTTTATCTTTCAAACCAGAACCCATACACATTTTTTTCAGGCAACAGCCAAAAGCAGACTGTTTAGACTTAAAAGAAAGCTAAAAGAAGAGAATCAAGAGATTGATGAAAATGAGCGTAGTGATTATATCTTTGAGAGCTTTAACAACATTGGAAACTTTGTTGTCATTTTTATTTTTATTGGGATTATTGCACTTGGCGCAGAAGTGTTTGCCACCGATGGTGTAAAGCTGGCTAAAGAGTATGGTATCTCTGCAGGGCTTGCCGGTTTGATCATTGCGATTGTTGCAGTTACCCCTGAAATATTCACTGCTATCAAAGCAGCAAGAAATGATCAGATCCAAAGGGTTGTCAACATTGCAATGGGTGCTTCTGTGGTGTCAATTCTTCTTACTGTACCTATCTTGCTGGCCTTGGCATATATGAGCGGTATCAATCTTATGCTAGACTTTAACCCGCTACAAGTAGGTGCTTTAATGATGACTGTCATCCTGGCATGGAAAAGTACAGAAGAGGGACATACTAACTATTTTGAAGGTTTGGCACACTTGATGTTCTTTGTATGTTATGCCATTATTGCTGCCTATTATTAATGGGTGGCCTGCCACACAACAATAATACATGATATTTAACTGCTTATTCTAAACTTTACGATACCTACTATGCTATAATCTAAAAAAAAGTAGCATTTTATGAAATCATTTATTCTCTTATTCTTTCTCTCCCTCTCTTTATGGTCTGCAGATATAGATACAAACCTGTATGAGGGAAATAACACGATAGCCTATTATGAAAAAGTCGGCAAACTTATCGAAAAAGAAGACTCTCAAGATCAAGCTGATATAGAGCGTGTTGCGACGGAACGCATGATTTTATCAAAACTTAAAGATATGCTCTCTTTTACATCAAAAGTTAATCCTATGCCTGATTCACTTTTGCCTGATAATCAAAATATAAGTACTGAAAACTATCTTTCTTATCTTAATGCACTTACCGATACCTACACAACGATCAATATCCTAAAAGAAGAACAATCCAAGATGCAATCCAAGCGAGCATTTTTACAAAAAAGTATCAATGATATTACAATTGAAGATAAAAAAAACCTACTGCTTTACCAATTACAATATGCATTTTATAAAATTAAAGGAAACAACCATGCACTTTCTATACAAGCATATGAAACCTTGGTCAAAAAAGGGGAGGATCGTTTTAAACAGGCACTAAAACATGTTATCTTTGATATTCCGACATTAGAGAAAAAACTTGCTGATATAAGCACAAGATTCCCTGCCATAGAGCAAGAAGCAGTTGCACTCAATCTGGCTAAAGAACGTGAACTTATACACCATGATACGCTATCGGAGATATTGGACAAAAAACTTCTTACCAATACTATGGAAAAAATGGAGGCACTTACTACAAAGATCGATCAAACCTTACTTCTTTCTCTAGCTTATTTACAAATAGGCGAAAACCAAAAAGCACTTGACCTTTTCAATACTGGGAAAAAAGACCTTGAGACACTCACTCCCGAACTTATCAAGCACTATACATTCAAACGATCCATCCTCAAAGAATTATTCAAAGAAAAGGCAGGTAATGTAGCACTAGCACTTTCAAATGTTCAGGAGAGTACGGAAAGCCTTTACGACTATACTTACAACAAGCTCACTGAATCCCTTTTTGTCTTTAATGAACAAAATATCTCCATCATGGATATTCTCAAAGTTCTTCTGATATTGATTCTCGGATTTATGTTTGCTGCATTCTATAAACGAAAGATAATGAACCTGGCTACAAGTGAAAAACTTTCTAATTCTTCAGCTAAAATGATTTCTAGTGTAGGTTACTATTTTCTTGTTTTTATCACTTTAATAATTGCATTGAAAAGTATAGGGTTAGATCTCTCCAACCTGGGCCTTGTTGCAGGAGCACTCTCTATAGGTATTGGTTTTGGTTTACAGACTGTGGTCTCTAATCTTGCAGCAGGTATAATTCTAATGTTTGAGAGGACTATCCGTTTGGGAGATTATATAGAGATCTCAGATACTATTCGGGGAACAGTAAGCGACATGAAAATGCGTTCTACCACCGTTACCACCAATGATAATATCGATGTCATCATTCCAAATTCTTCTTTTATTCAGAACAATGTTATCAACTGGACTTTAGAAAATGACATCAGGCGGATACATATCCCTTTTTCTGTTGCCTATGGTACACCTAATGAAAAGGTAGAAGAAGTAATTTTTGAAGAACTCAAACTCTCAAATCTTAATTATGTCTCAAAGCCTTCCAAATACACTACACTTGTTTGGATGACCGCTATGGGATCAAGCTCCGTTGACTATGAACTTGTCGTGTGGGTGAGAGGACAATCAACCCTTAAACCTTCAGGCACAAAATCAGATTTTTTAAAATTTATCTACGCTACACTCAATAAACACCATATTGAGATACCTTTCCCTCAGATGGACCTACACGTCAAAAAAACTGAAACAAAAAAAGATGATAATGATCTACAAATTAGGTGACTTAAAACACATATAAAGTCTTAAAACTTTCACATGTGTTATAATGTCATATATATATTATGGAGAGTAACTATGATTTCACAAACGGGATGGCGCTATAGCATACTATTTTTGCTTTTGTTTTGCGCTACATCTTTGATAGAAGCTAAAGAGAATACATTACCGGTAGAGGATCAAAATAACACTTCCGAGAATCTCAATACAGAACTATCTGATTGCAAGAGGATCATTGGAAATGTAGAGAAGGTTCGACTTGTTCCCCCTAATGTTGTGCTTAAAGCACGTATTGATACAGGTGCAAAAACAACATCCATTGATGCCCGGGAGATCACACCTTTTGAGCGTGATGGAAAACAGTGGGTACGGTTTGTTGTTATGGCTGGAAAAAAAGAACATACGATCGAGAGAAAAGTGATTAAAACCGTCCAGATAAAACGTCATGGTGCCGAGTCACAAGATCGTTATGTTGTAAAGATGCGTATTATCCTAGGGGATGTTTCTCAGCTTATTTCTGTTACTTTAAATGATCGGGATGCATATCAATATCCTGTGCTTATCGGACGAAATTTTTTACGTGACTACTGTATTGTGGATGTGGGAAAGAAGTTTCAATTTAAACCTATGGTATTACCTAAATAAAAAGGGAGTTTCGTGTCTAGAAGATTTCAAGTATTGCTGATTGCTCTTAGTCTAACATTTATAGGACTTTTTATAGTTTGGTATAAAGTCAGCGTACTTGGTATACCATTTTTACCACATGAAAAGCGTTCTGTATATAAGATAGGGGCAGAGATTTCATTTGAGGGACAAAACAAATCGGTATTAGTATCTATGGTAATTCCAGAGCCTCAGGAAGGGATACAAATACTCTCTGAAGATGTAGCATCATCCGGTTTTGGTTATGCAGAAGCAGAAACAGAACATGGGAAAAGAGCAGAATGGAGCAAACGGAAAGTTGTAGGACCTCAAATACTCTACTATTCTATTGAACTATTGATAAAACCGGGGGAATATAAACCTAAACTTCCTGCACTCTCTTATGAACAGAAAATTGAAACCCTCAGTGATCTTCCTGATACATTGAGAAATACAGCAAAAAACCTTCTTGAGGATGTTCGATCAAGATCTGCAGATACCCACTCGTTTGCTGCGCAATTGATCCATGATTTTTCTGCAAAAGAACCTTCTCAGGCAGTCAAAATACTTCTTGCACAGGGAGGTGAATCAAAACGTGAAATGATCTCTCGTCTTTTGAGATACAGAAAGATATTAGTACGAGAGATCCATGGACTCTATCTAGAAAGTGAACGACGTAATATCGCATTGACTCCTATGCTTGAGGTATATGATGGAAAGAAGTGGCAACTTTATGATTTAAAAAAAGGAAAAGTCACACGGGATAAGAATTTTTTTGTCTGGCAGCAAGGTGGTGAATCATTGATCGATGTAACAGGAGCAAAAAATTCCCATATCAGCTTCTCACTTAATGAACGTCAGGTTCCGGTGCAATATCTTCTTGATAAGCAAGAAATATTAGAGAAGGCTGCGATATTGGATTTTTCACTCTTCACACTTCCTGTTTCAGAACAGAATGCGTATCGACATATATTGTTAGTACCTTTTGGTGCATTGGTAGTGGTATTACTCAGAGTATTGGTAGGAATAAGGACATCAGGGACTTTTATGCCTATTTTGATAGCTTTGGCCTTTATGGAGACTACTTTGTCTGCCGGACTGATAATGTTTATATTGATCGTAGGGATGGGATTGGTTATTCGATCTTATTTAAGTAACCTTAACCTGTTACTGGTGGCCAGGATCTCAGCAGTGATGATCGTGGTTATCCTTATTATGTCATTTATGAGTATTTTAAGTTTTAAGCTGGGAATCAAAGAGGTACTCACGGTTACATTTTTTCCTATGATCATCTTAGCTTGGACGATCGAGAGAATGTCAATACTCTGGGAAGAAGCTGGAGCCAGAGAGGTTTTTATTCAAGGAAGCGGCTCTTTAATAGTGGCTGTTTTGGCCTATTTTATGATGAGTGATCCTTTTATTTCACATATTGCTTTTAACTTTCCCGAATTACTCCTGGTAGTATTGGCCGTAATTATCATGTTGGG
>JAPHUJ010000072.1 GCA_026193735.1 Sulfurovum sp. | reverse complement strand
CCCAAGTCATATGCAAATTCTTCTCTTCTACCCATTTTCCTTCGATGATATCTTTAAAATCTTCTTTGATGGAGGCATAGTCATCCAAGATGACAGGGGAAGCGATGAAGAGTCTCATGGTGCAGCCTTTTTTCATAGTAGTATATGATATTTTGACATACTTTTTAATTTTTATCTTTGTTTATCAGATAAACAAAGATAGGAGACAGATAGAAAAATTGCTATAATAAAAGATAATTGTAGAGAATTTATAGAGGTATAAAATGTTAAAAAGAAAAATGACACTATTTAAACTGCTTGGCTTTACAGTCTATGTCGATGCAAGTTGGGGAATTATTCTCTTTTTAGTGCTGTGGTCACTTGCTAAAGGGCTTTTCCCGAGTTATTTCCCGGATCTTAGCATCCCAACCTATTGGATAATGGGACTAACTGGGGCTATGGGACTCTTTGTCTCCATCATTATCCATGAGTTTTCCCACTCACTTATGGCCCGTAAGTATGGTCTGGAAATAAAAGGTATTACACTCTTTATCTTTGGTGGGGTAGCTGAGATGAGGGATGAGCCGAACAGTCCTAAGACCGAATTCTTTATGGCCATTGCAGGACCCATAGCAAGCCTTATGCTTTCTTTCTTCTTTGCTGTCCTTTATCAAGTCGCGAACAACCTGGAATTGTCTGTGCCGATCATAGGTATACTGGGGTATCTTTCTGCTATCAATATGCTGATCGCAGTGTTCAATATGGTACCGGCTTTCCCTACAGATGGAGGACGGATACTTCGTTCACTTCTGTGGTGGATAAAAGGTGATATCGGTTGGGCAACACAGTTTGCTTCACGTATCAGTCTCGTGTTTGCCATCGTCATTATCTTCACTGGATTCATGAATATGATCGGAGGTAACCCCATCGGAGGACTATGGTGGATACTCATCGGATCTTTTCTCTTCAGTGCTGCCAACGCTTCGTATCAAAGATTACTGATGAAACAATCATTTGAAGGGAAAACCGTACGCCATTTCATGAACCAGACACCCGTGACAGTTCCTTCCCATATAACATTGCAAGAATTTGTCGATAATTATCTTTACCGCTATCACTACAAGATGTTTCCTGTGATCAAAGACGATAAAATTTTAGGGCTCATCACGATACAGACTCTAAAATCACATCCTCACGAAGAGTGGAAGCACCTTCTTGTTGACAAAGTGACGCAGCTGCAAAATTCGGACAATTCTATCGCTGTAAATACACCCATCAATGATGCCTTGAACAAAATGATCGAAACCGGGGTCAGTCGCTTATTGGTAGTTGAACATAAAAAAATTATAGGTATCATCACCCTTAAAGACTTACTTGAATATCTGGCGTTAAAAATGGAGTTGGAAACAACACTATAGCTGACTCTGTTTTAAACGGTATTAAGAAGAAGCTATTTTATGTTTGTGTGCTATTTGGATGAAGACGAAGAAATTTGATATAATCAAAATAAAAAGGAAGTGATCATGGAAGAAGTTGAAACGAAGGAGTGGGGAAAACCAGGGTTGTCAAGAGTCCTTTATACGATCTTATACCTGGTCATAGGTAGATTTATCTCTATGGTACTTTTTGTTATTGCTATTACCCAATATATTTACAGTTGGCTGACAGGTGAACCTAATGATAAGATCTTACACTTTACAGAGGATTTGGCAGAGTATACAAAACAGCTTGTTTCTTATGTGGGTTTCAACACCGATGAAAAACCATGGCCTGTTGGTGACTGGCCGGATGTTTAAAAAACAATGTAAAGTAAGATGTAGTAGCAAATGATGTGCTATACTTCCGCAATGATATGATAGAGGGATACAAACATGCAACGTTATGATGACGAACAGAACAAAGCAGGTGTCAAAGTATTGTTTATGATCGTACAAATGGCAGTACTCTCAGTAGTGTACATTATTGTCTATACTTCTTTTTTGGCTGTGGGCTATGCTATAGAGAAATATAATGTAAGTCCTGTAATGTATTTTCCTGTGGTTGTGGCACTGGTGATCTTTCCTATTTTGCTTTACAAATATAGACAAATGTTTAATGCAGGTAAAATGCTTGTGGCCACAACATGGATGATGGCTACTGCTTCTTTGACCATCGTTTTGCTTTATGTATATATCGCACAAATTACAGGTTAATGTCTCTCTTTGATACGATTGTTCCCCTCAAAACACCAAAAAATACTTAAGCTTTCCATTCCATCAGCGATCAATTCGTTGCTGGATATGCTGCAAGTGATCACAGACCTTATCATGGTGGGACGACTCTCTGCTTTTGCCGTGGCGGCAGTAGGACTTGGGTTGCAGTCGCTTATGTTCGTTTTTGCCATTCTTACTTTACTGCATGTCGGTACTTCTGCATTACTTTCACGGTTTGTGGGAGCGGGGCAGATGAATCGTGCTTCTGCGGGGCTCTCAACCTTACTTCGTTTTGCTTTCTTTCATTCTTTATGATAGCTGTACCGGAAAAGATCGTATGGCTTTTTACCGATGATGCACAAACCATCGAAGAAGCAAGTCTTTATTTGCGCATCGTGGGATTCTCACAAATTCCTTTGGTATACAATTTTGTCATTTCGGGTGCTTTACGAGGTGCAGGAGATACCAAAAGAACTTTGAAGATCAACCTTATCTCACTATGGTTTGTGCGTATCCTTCCTGCATTTGTGTTAAGTTGGTATTTTGAGTCTATTTTTCTCGTCTATATCGCGATGATAGCAGATACTTTTGTCAAAGCCATATGGCTATGGATCACTTTTGATAAAGGCGAATGGCAAAAAATAAAAGTATGAATGCTCTATATCGAACTAACGCATTTCTAAGTGTTATTTTCCATTGTGCGTACATCTAAAAAACTTCCACTCTCATAGTTTAAAAGTTTAGGAAACGTGGCTATGAGATGTTTTGCTGCTTCCTGGGGTGTTTGTATATTTCCACTTTTTAATTGTTTGGCTGAAGGAAATCTTGCATCGTCAACCTTCTCAATGATATGTTGAACCATAGGAGTATCTATGATGCCCGGAGCGAGTGCAGTAAAGTGAATATCCGGTAACTCTTTGGCGTAGACACTCAATAACATATTGAGACCCGCTTTAGAGAGTGAATAGGCACCCCAACCTTTAGAACCATTGACTGCTGCACCTGAACTGATCCCTACAATTTGTTTTACATACGCATGTGCATGCAGAGTATCTATCAGTTCTTTATTGGCCCAGACGTTGACTTCCATAACTTCTTTGGCATCCATCAGATCTGTTTTGCTCAGTTCTTGTATCTTGCCTAAAAGACCCGCATTGAGGATAACGATGTCAAATGAGCGGTGTTCAAAGAATTCTTGAAGTGTGGACTGAATCATAAATGTCTCACTTAGATCATAAGGGAAGAAGAAAAAATGAGGGTAATGGTCAAGTTTTTTTGGGATGGTCTTACCTATCGCATATACAGTGTCCCCATTTTCCAAATATGCTTTGGCCAAGGCTTCACCAAGTCCGGAACTGACACCTGTAATAAGTATGTTTTTACGATTCGGCATTTCACACCCTTTCATTTAGTGAAAGGCTTGCATTAGACTTTAGTCTTAAAAGTGCCTCACTGCACTGAATTTTAATTCTTGTCATGATGTAATCCTTTTGTAATACATTTTCTCTTCCGATATGATATAATTATATCTAAAAGTAAAAGACTCACTATAGATAAGTTTAATGAGCGTCTTTTATTAAAAAAGGATAGAGATGAGCAACAAAGAAGTTAAAACATTGGATGAAAGAATTGAACGTATTTATAAAATGGCAAAAGAACACTTTGGGGAAGTACGTTTTGTAGGAATTAAAAAACATACTAAGATCGGTTGGGTTGCCAAAATACAGTTTGATGAGTTTGAATCTCTTGTAGCAGAAGGTGAAAGTGCTGTTGATGCATTGAAAAACCTACGTAAACGTCTTTCAAGAATTATTGACCGTTATAATATGGTATGAATTTTGAAAAACAATATTATTCTTATAGGTTTTATGGGCGTAGGGAAGGGTACAACTGCACGGGCGTTTACAAAAAAATATGGAACATATATTATAGATACAGATGATCTTATAGAGTCAAAAGAGAAAAAAGAAGTAAAAAAAATTTTTGCCAAACATGGTGAAGCATATTTTAGAGCACAGGAACAGGAAACTGCCAACTGGATAGAAAAATGCGTTACAGGTACTTTGATCTCTTGTGGCGGTGGTTTTTATAAGGTAGATAATCTTAAAAAACTGGGCACAATAGTGTTACTTGATGCTTCATTTGAGTGGATACATAACCGTTTGAAAACAGCAAAAAATTCTAAAACGAAGTTGGCAAAGCGTCCTTTGTTTTCTCAAGAAAAAGAGGCTAGAAAGCTTTATAAAGAACGCGAAAAAGCCTATAGAAAACTGGCAGATGTTGTTGTGGATGTTGAGAAGATGACGCTTGATGAGCAGATAGAATTTATT
>JAPHUJ010000003.1 GCA_026193735.1 Sulfurovum sp. | reverse complement strand
TTTTCACGTATCGAAGTAGAGCGATGTGTGGAAACTATAAAAATCACTGTAATGGAACTTGCGAATCTTTCCGGAGAAACACTTCCTACGGATATTATGCCTAGCGGTAAAAAAACATTGGCGTATTATAGACGTGAACCTGTGGGTGTTGTAGCGTGTATTACTCCTTTTAATTTTCCGCTTAATCTTGTGGCACACAAGATAGCCCCGGCACTGGGTGCAGGAAATACAGTTGTACTTAAACCTACCCCAGAAGCACCTATGACAGCTTATATGTTCGCAAAGCTTTTTGTAGACTCGCCGTATGCCATTAAAGATGCACTCTCCGTTGTGTATGGTGATGCTGAGGTAGGTTCAACACTGGTACAAAGTGATATTCCAAGGGTCATCTCTTTTACAGGTTCTGTACCTGTAGGAAACATCATTACCAAGCAAGCGGGGATTAAAAAAGTAAGCCTTGAGTTGGGGGGTAATGCAGCAACCTACATAGATAAAAGTGCAGACTTGGCAGTCGCAGCTGCACGTTGTGCATTTGGTGCCTTTTACAACTCCGGACAAGTGTGCATCTCGTTACAGCGTATTTATGTGAATGAAGAAGTATATGAAGCATTTTCCGAACTGATAGCAAAAGAGACAAACAAACTTAAAGTCGGTTCGCCTTACGACGAAGATACTTTTATGGGTCCACTCATAGATGATGAGTCTAGACAAAGAGCCAAAACATGGATAGAGTCGGCTAAAAATGAAGGGGCAAAAGTTATCGCAGGTGGTGAAGATATAGACGGGATATTCCCTCCGACAGTCATGGGAGATGTTACAGATGATATGAAGATCATATGTGAGGAAGTATTTGCGCCTATCGTGAGTTTGGTGGCAGTACCAAACTATGAAACAGCAGTCGAAAAGATGAATGACTCTCCATATGGGTTACAATTTTCTATTTTTACAAATGATCTGAAAATGACACAAGCATTTATAGAAGATGCTGAGTGTGGCGGTGTTGTCATCAATGATATACCTACACTTCGTTTTGATGTACAGCCTTATGGTGGTGCCAAACTTTCAGGTGTGGGAAGAGAAGGTCCTAAATGGGCACTTGAAGAGTTTACTGAAGTGAAGTCGGTTGTCATCTGTTAGCTAGGTATTTTTAGAAACCTTTGGTTATAGTGTTATTATTTGAATGAGGATAGTTTATGGATTATTTATTTACGTCTGGGTTTTTAGGTACACGTGCACCACTTTTTATGGATATTGTATCCGTAATTGTTGCAGCGTTACCTTTTTTGATTTTTGGGGCGATCATGCTTGCAAAGAAAGGAAATTATAATGCACATGAAAGTGTACAGAAACTACTGTTTGTGATTTCAGTAATTGTAGTGGCATTTTTTGAGTATGGTGTGCGTATGGAGGGTGGATATAAAAATCTTATGGAAGGTAGTTCTGTGTCACATGATTATCTCTTGTATGTATTGATTTTTCATATTATCATCTCTGTAATTACATTGATTCTATGGGTAATGACACTTTATGGTGCAAAGCGTTATAAAAGACAAACTACACTTCCTGGACTTTATTCTCAGTCACATAAAAAAGATGGAATACGTACTTTTATTGGTATTATATTAACCATGTTGACTGGCGGTTGGGTTTATGCATTACTTTTCATATTTTAAAGATGAAAAAGGTTGCAATTTCTGCATGTCTTTTGGGTGAGAAATGTCGATATGATGCTTCTGACAATAAAGATATAGCTCTTTTGGCTAAACTAAAGGGTGTAAAACTCATTCCTTTTTGTCCTGAGGATGATGCCTTTGGAACACCTCGTCCTACGATGGATCTAGTACAGACTCCACAAGGAGATAGAGCCATATCCAATACAACAGGAGAAGACCTTTCTGATCCTGTTATACAATATGCTACAGCATTTTTTGATAAACATAAAGATATAGATCTATTTATAGGCAAAGATAGAAGCCCAAGCTGCGGTGTGCATTCTGCACGACTTTATGATGGAGAGAAAAATCTACTTTCATCAGAAGAAGCAGGGTTTATGGCAAAAGAAGCAAAAAAAAGAAATATTAACTGTATAGATGCCGAAGATCTTAGAGTGTCAAAATGAGAAAAATTAAAATTCACTGCAGGGAGGCACTAAATGCCGGGTCGTAAAATAATATGGATGGTATTACTCAGTACCCTTTTTTTAAGTGCAAATACACAATCAGAGGATATTTCTAAACAAGCTATTGTCAAAATTTACACCACTGCAAAAAAACCAAACTATCAAGAACCATGGGCAAGTTCGATGCAAAGTCGTACGGGGTCTGGAGCCATCATCGAGGGAGAGTATATCCTTACCAATGCACATGTTGTAGCCGATCAAGCCTTTATAGAAGTCCAACGTTATGGACAACGTAAACGTTATATTGCAAAAGTGTATGCTGTCTCTCACCAAGCAGATCTGGCACTCTTAAAAGTAGAAGAAAAAGCATTTTTTGCAGGAGTGACTCCACTGACTTTTGGCTCACTTCCCAATGTC
>JAPHUJ010000018.1 GCA_026193735.1 Sulfurovum sp. | reverse complement strand
CTTAATCGCATCCATTACAGCAGCCATAGAGACAGTTTCGCTGGTGGTATGATACCCTGTGGTAGGCAACTGAAAAGTTGTTCCCTGTATGGTTCCTGCACTTGCATTTACCAAACGTCCCATCTCCGTACTTCCCAAAGAATAAGGTACACGGTCTTGAGCAACACGCTCATCGTTCAATGCTTCTATATATTGATCTTTGTACCCGTATTTAATCGATAGATTATCGCAAATATCTGTGACCTTTTGACTCAACGGCGATGAGAACTCCGCATTTGCATCTTTATTTCGAAGTACGATATGCTGTTCATCTGCACTTTTTCTATCGGGATATGGACTTGTATCCAGTACCAGAAGTTCATCCGTACAGATATCCCGTCCTCTAAACCATTCTAAGAGGAAACGCCAGCTTTTTCCCGCTTCTTCTTCGGCTGTAAAAAAAGCTCTTCCCTGATATCCTCTCTCATACAGAAAAAGTATGATAGCAGCACTAAGTACATTGTCTAGTTGTGCTGAGAGATGTCCCTCATCATAACTCAGAGTATCTGTAAATGCTACCGGAGTTCCTGCGTACAAATGCTCCAAGCCTTGCACATTAAAAAGCACGTTGCCTCTACGTTCACAAAAATAGGCATTGTCAATATTTCCCAAACCAAGATAAGCTCCAGACCAGGGATCATAGGCCTGAACACGCTGATGAATAAAACGTTCCTTGATATCCTGATATGTCTTTTCTGCTACAGAATCTCCCGTCAGGTCTCCTCTGTTCTGGGCAGTGAAGGCAGCATACTGAAATTCATTTGGACCGGTACATATCAAGCCGTGACGATCAATATGCGCAGAGATCATTCCACTATCTGGATCGCTTCCTTCGGCAACCAATACTCCTTCATGCAGTGAAGTCTGAATGCCTATTTCTGCAAGTTCTCTTTTTAAAAAAAGAAAAAAAGGATGCTCGGCCCCAACCACTGAAGGTGTACGTATTAGCTGCTTTAAAATATCTAAAAAACGACTCATTTCTGCCGATTCACCAAATGTTTCTCTAATGTGTTTTAAAAAAATACCCTTTAACATCGCCCTCTACTTTTTATCATAAATTATATTATTAATATTATATCTTTTCTTAGCTATATACCCAATATACTAACCTCTAAATTTTTTCATTGCATCACATTTTTCCATACAACTCAAATAACGAAAAAACCTTAGGTACATATTTTAGCTATAAATCTTTTTATGATACCAATTCTAATTACTAACGCAGTTTCCTCCTTGATCAAGCAGATAATACTTTTGTTAATTCTTAATGATCTCCTCGTTATGCACTATGATGAATGCTTCTTAATCTGTAAAGGTATATGAGCACTTGTTTTTTCATTAGGTCTAAACCATTAACATGATAAGATTTTTCAAAAAAAGTGGTACAAATGCAAAACAGTTACAAAAGATTAGACGGGCATCTTTCAAGTCTGGGGTATTGTTCAAGAAGTGAAGCTAGGAAATTTTTAAAAATGTTTCGAGTTTGTGTCAATGGCGTGAGAGTTTATGATACAAATAAAAAGGTATATCATAACGATGTGACTATCAATGAAACAGTACTTGATCCTGAAACTTTAACTGTTTTGATGCATAAGCCAAGTGCTGTGATCTGTTCTCATGACGATGGAGGAGTACTTATATACTCACTTTTACCTGAGCGCTGGCAAAGAAGAAATCCTAAGATCTCAACCATTGGCAGGCTTGATGGCGACACAACCGGTGCGATTTTACTCACAGATGATGGAGCACTCAATCACCGTCTTACCAGTCCAAAAAGTGATGTATCAAAACTATATGAAGTCACTCTCTCGCAGCCACTACGAGGTGATGAAGAGAAAATATTTGCAAGTGGGACACTTCTTTTAAAGGCTGAAAAAAAACCACTTCTTCCTGCCAAAATGGAAATTATCAGCGAAACCCTTGTGCGCTTAGAAATTAACGAAGGTAGATACCATCAAGTAAAACGCATGTTTGCAGCTGTAGGGAATAAAGTAGCTGCCCTGCATAGAGTAAGTTTTGGAAAATATAGCATCGAGGATCTTAGAGTTGGTGAGTACAAGATTCTTGATTAAGATGAACCTTGTTTCTCCTGAAATTCCTGTATGTCAAATCGTCATGTATACATACAATTCATATTCATTTCATACTAGTATTGTATAATATGTTTAATTTTTGATAGTTATATTATAATTATTATTTGTTTTATTGATATATGTCAATGATTCGATTGTATTAAATAGTAAAATAAACTATTAGATTTTTTAAATTTGAATGAGTATGTAGGAAGAAGTAATGAGTATATGTAAATGTAATAATGTTGAATTGTTTGAGATGGCCTTTGGACTTGTTGTTTTTATAATCATTTTGTTTGTTATGCAGGACAAGATAATATTTCTGTTTGAGCAAAATGAATGGTACAGGGCACTAGCGGTTACACTTGGAGGTATAATTGTTGCAGGAACAATAGGGATAGTAAGTAGTTTTTCTGCAGTATGGATAATTGAGAATATCGGTAAAGTTGTTGTCATTGCAAGTATATTTTGGGCTATTAGATTGGCTATTGTGTAAAATAGTTTCTTCAATGTTTCAAAGATGAAGTAGACCGTTCAAGAACCAAATTGTATTCAAGGAGATAAGGCTCTTCTATAAATCATGGAAGTTAATCATAAATAAATAGAGTGTAACAAAATTTCACTACACATATTTCTTCCCCTGAAAGATATGTAAAACTAATTAAGCATATTCAAAAAGATAATTAAAACTTTAATATTTTTAGGAAACACCGTATGAACGGTGTTTCAGTCACTATCAAAAATATTCAGAAATAAAATTACTGTCCATCTCTAACACATCGAACATAACGACTGTTATTGGTTTTAGGGTGATTATGTATTTCACCTAAAGTGAAGTCTACATTCCATGCTTTGCTCGTATTGTTGTCAGAAGTAGTAGAAGACCAGTAATAGGCAGAGACAGTTTGCGTAAAAGCATCTACAATAGCTGGTATCGGCGGGCTAATTTTACTGTCATCTATGATTGTTTTCACCTCATTGATATTCGGGAGTCTCCAACCTGTTCCGTTCACATTAAGACCTTCACAGTAGGTTATGGCACTTTGCCAGTTCATAGTACTCCCTGTGGCATCATCTTGCCATTCAAGTGTAGTAGTATGATCCGTAACTATATCGCCATTTTTTGTAAAGTCAGCCCACAAAAATACACTAAGCCCGAGTGTTATCAAAAGAATTCTTTTCATCTTATTTTCCTACCTTCTTTAGTAAATTGAAGCTCTTTACATGATTGACATGTGTCGCACATGAAGCTTGAACAGATAAAAATGCCTTTATCTCTGCAAGATCCATACATCTTTTTTGTGTTTTGTCTTTACTTCCAGATGATCCCTATTACACTTAATAGGGATCATCTGCTCCTTATGGACTAAAGTATTAAAACTTTTTGAGAAAGAAGCAGATTTAAATATTCATTCCTGGAAATCGAACATCACTGTCCGTCTCTGACACAACGAACGTTATAACTATTTATCTTTTGCTGACCGTTCACAACACCTTCACTGAAGACCACAGTCCATGCACCATATTTAAGAGCCTCATAAGTAGTAGAGGACCAATAGAAGTACAAGCTTGTATTTTGAAACACCGTACCGTCTATGGATGGTAAAGAATTTCCATAGTTTACAATATTTGCCAATTCATTTCTGCTTGGTAAACGCCAATCAGTAAAGCCACCCAAGCTAAGATCACTACAATAACTTGCCGCTGTATCACCTGAAGTATCATAACATTCCGGCAAAGTATCATCACCAAAACACACATTAAAGTTATCGTTTGTCAACCATTGTTTTCGTGCACTTACAGCACTTGTATTAACATCATCTTGCCACATCAG
>JAPHUJ010000149.1 GCA_026193735.1 Sulfurovum sp. | reverse complement strand
CAATGTTACACCCGCCGCTACTTCTACTTTACCGTCTAACAACCAGTTTGTATCTGCTGTCAATGTCTTATCTGATGTGATTGAATATAATGTCTCTGTTGGCTTTACATCAGTAAGAGTGACTGTTGCACTAGTCGTATTAAAACTGAAATTGGTATAGTCCTCTTCCGTAATACTGTTTGAATTAGTGATCACAGTACCTTCTTTAACTACTGCAAAACTTGATGCATCACCTGCAATTCCTTCATAGACTTTATCTGCTGGTGCATAGTATAACATGAAGGCTGTACCTTCCGTCGTCGTCTCTTTTTGAGTATAGAAAAACTTTACTTCATAACATTTATCTGCCATGATAGATGCGCCATCCGCGCCTGTAGCACCATTTGCTAATGCTGGGAAACAAAGATTACCATTAGTGTATGTAGGAAATGCGCTAAACTCTGTATCAACTTGTGCTAAATTTGTAATATCTCCAGCTTTGTGTGTATAGACCTTGTTTACAGATGGAAGTACCAATGCATACTGTGTTGTATCCTGACTGTCATACGCCACATAAAAACTTGTATTAATGTAATCTGCAGCATAAAGTGATCCACTTAGTGCATATGCAGCGATCAAAGAACTAGCGAAAAATTTTGGTTTCTTAAACATCTTATATCCTTTTATTTTATATTTATTTTAGTCTTCACATGAACCGGTAATTGGATTCACGTTTTGACATACTACTACTGCCGGTACATCTTCACATGCCCCAGTGAGTGGGTTCACATTTTGGCATACGGCAGCATCAACAATCACTGTTCTTTCGGCTGTTTCTACATTGTTTGAAGCATCTGTTGCTGTATATGTAATAATATATGTACCTGCGGTTGAAGTATCTACTGAACCTGACATAACTGCTGTGATAGCTCCGTCAACATTATCATTTGCAGTTGCACCAGCATCAATATATGTAGCATCAAGTGCAACATGCACTGTGGCATCACCATTAAGTGTGATCACTGGTTTTACGCTATCTACAAGAGGATCAACAATTACTGTTCTTTCCACTGTTTCTACATTGTTTGAAACATCTGTTGCTGTATATGTAATAATATATGTACCTGCGGTTGAAGTATCTACTGAACCTGACATAACCGCTGTAATTTCACCATCTACATCGTCAGTTGCAGTCGCACCAGCATCAATATATGTATCATCAAGTGCAACATGCACTGTTGCGTCACCATTAAGTGTGATCACCGGTTTTATAGAATCCACAGCATCAACAATAACTGTTCTCTCTGCTGTACCTGCATTTCCTGCTGTATCTGTCGCTGTCCATATGATCGTATATGTTCCAGGAATATTTGTATTCACTGAACCTGATTTGATTGGAGTGAGTGCACCAATCAAATTATCTTCTGCAGTAGCACCGTCATCTTCATAGGTATCACCTTCATCAATATGTACTGTAGCTTCACCATTAAGCGTCACTACTGGCACTATCGTATCTGTATTTTCTATCAAATGTTGTTCTGCTGTTTCGTTATCAACCAACGATACACCTGTACCAGCAAACATTTCTGTTGCATTGGCATCAAAATCAGGATCAGTAAAATTAAGATCTTGAACTACTGCAGAAAGTTTTGCAAGATCAATTTTAATTACATCTTCATAAAATCCGTCATCATCTAACGATTGCAGCAATTGTGCTAAATTAACTGCAGCAGTATTGTCATTTGGGAAAAATGTATATGGTGTAACGACTTGGGCATTTGTAGCCAAGATAGGCCCAAGTGTAATAGCCCCTAACGTAAAGCTTACATTGTCTCCTTCTTTACAAGTATACTTACCTTCTTCACTTGTATCCCCTTGAATATTTGATGGGCTACATGTATATGGCAGACCCTGTACTGGGGCATCATTAAATATTCCACTAATACTTGCGGCGGTTTCTTCTCCACTGCTTCCACATCCAGAAAGAGTAAGTGTCGCTGCAGTTACTACAGAAAGTAGTATTTGTTTGCTTGTCATGTTATTTCCTTAAAATAATTTTTACTTTACCATGGAACTCTAACGAAGACAAATAACACAATAGATACAACTTGGATACAGTTTGGTTACAAAATAATTGTTTTCAGTGGTTATCGAACTGTTATATTTTATCCCTACAATTTCCAATGGATTTTATAAAAAAGAACTATGAGTTACTTCTTGCATCTTTTGTATTTGCGGCCATACTAGGCACACACTATCCATTTTACAAAGCCATTATTTTGATGCTTGAGTTTATTGTTATTATTGAAGTGGTAAAAATGATTGCGGAGTTTATAGAAAAGAAAAGATTACGGCTTAGGTATGTGATTGATGTATTTATCATCTTTTTAACGCGTGATGTGATTATTTTGACAACCAACCCCCACAAAGAATACAAAGAGATACTCTTTT
>JAPHUJ010000189.1 GCA_026193735.1 Sulfurovum sp. | reverse complement strand
GAGAAGTTTCACTCTCTTCTTCTGTCTCTTCATCCTCATCTTCTTTGTGGGGGTTAACCGCACGTACAATAAAAATAGACAGACCATACAAAAGTACAAGTGGTGCAGCCATCAGTAGCTGAGTCAGTACATCCGGTGGTGTAAGCAATGCTGCGAGTACAAATATGATAAGTACTGCGTATTTAAAAAAGTCTTTGAGTGTTCGGTCAGTAACCAATCCAAGAAGTGCCAGGAAGTAAGCAAAGACCGGAAGTTCAAAGGCGATACCAAAGCCCATCATGATCTTTGTAAAGAAGCCAACATAATCTTCAATGTTGATGAGTGGTGTATAGAGGAAAGAACCAAAGGTAATGAGGAACTGAAATCCAAATGGCGTAACCACATAATACGCAAACAGTACACCAACAAGGAACATTACTGACCCACCGATCACAAAAGGAAGTACCATTTTTTTCTCATTACTGTACAAACCAGGTGCTACAAAAAGCCAGAGCTGATAGAGTATAAATGGCAATGCACCCAATATAGCCGCAAAAAATGATACTTTGAGCGCTACGAAAAATGCACCACCGACCTGGTGTGTGGTTACCATACCGTCAGCAGCTTTTTTAGAGAGGTGTGCTACTTCATCCAAGGCTTCATTAAGTGGAGCTGTTACCCACTCAAGTATGGCCTCATGGAACACAAATGCAACGATAAATGCGATAAATACAGAGAGAACGGAAAGTCCGAGTCTTTTTCGTAATTCAACGAGATGGGGTCTAAGTTCACTAAACATTATGCATCATCTTTCGGGCTATCTGTAGTTTCATCAGTTGCTTCTTTTTTCTTTTTCTTTTTTGGTTTTTGAAATGTTACAGTCTCATTTTTTGCCTCAATCTGTGTGGCAATTGCTTCGTCTTCATTAGTCTTTTTCTCTTTCGAAGAATCATCAATTTTAGAAGGCTTTGCTAAGGCTTTAGCTGACTTTTTTGAAATTTCATCATCATATGTGACATCATCAAAGTCATCAAAGTCTATATTTTTAAAGTTTTTAAGTTCATTGGTTGCATCATCAAGTTGTTTTTTGTAGCTAAGCGCTTCTTCTTTGAGATCTGCGATCTTCATCTCTTCTTCAAGAGAACTTTTTGCTTCACCTACAGTCTTTTTGACACTTTTGATAAATTTAGCGATCTCAATCATCGCAGAAGGTAGTTTATCTGGCCCTAGAAAGAGTATAGCAACAATAGAAATAAGAAGTAACTCGGTAAAGCCAATGCCAAACATATTTAACCTTAGATTTTTAATTGTTGTATTTTATCAAATTATCCTAAAATGTAGAGTGCGAGTTCATCACTCAAGAAGAAATTGTCATTATGGTAATGTGTATCATCGCAAAGAAGTTTCTTTTCTTTACAAAGGATGTCTGCTTTTTGTATCATCTTGTTTGACAGATGCGACTTTTCTATACCGACAGTGCTGCGTAAGCCTAAAAAGATTCTTTCTGTAAGTAATTCATCCGATGTTAAGTGCTCTTCTCTGATGTTAAGCGGATTTTCGACATATGCTCCGATATCCGTTTGAGGATAATAACGTGTATCTTTCAAAAAACCCACTGCTCCCGCCCCGGCACCTATGTAGTCTTTAATTTCCCAATAGCCTTTGTTATGTTTACTCTGGTAGGTACCGAAGTTTGAGATCTCATAAGACTTAAAGCCTCGTTTTTTTATCTCATCGGTCACAAAGAAGGCAAGATCCTCATCTTCCTGTCTTACCTCTGGTGTAGTTGAAAACTTCGTACCGTCTTCGATGGTAAGTTCATAAGCAGATATGTGGTCTATAGGAAGAGAAAAAGCCTCTTCTATATCATTTAAAAGCAGTGCTTTGCTGTCTCCTTGGTAATTATAGATTAAATCCAAGGAGAGATGCTTATATCCAAGTTCTTTGGCATAATGAATAGCATCTTTGGCTTGCTGTGGATTATGGGCACGGTTCAATGCTTTAAGCTTTTGTGCATTAAAACTTTGTACCCCAAAACTGACACGGTTTACACCAAGGTTCTTCATGCCTTCCAGCCATGCTTTAGTTGCGGAATTCGGGTTTGCTTCAGTGGTGATCTCAGCATTTTCCTGCAGATAGGGTTTGAGTAATTCAAAAATGGGAGCATAGAGTTCAGGAAGTACGGTTGAAGGTGTACCTCCTCCTATAAAAAGTGTTTCTATTTTTTGCGGTTTTGCATCAAAACGTTGAAGTTCAAAAGAGAGTTGGGTGTACAGGGCTTGCATGTATTGGGATTGAGTTTCAAACTTATCGACATAAGTGTTAAAGCTACAATAGTGACACTTGGAATCGCAGTAGGGGATATGAAGATAAATTAGCAAATACTTTTCTCACTTTTTTAAATGTTTTCAAATGTTTGTAACCGCATTTTAGGTAAAATGATATCAGAAAATTAGGAATGTATAGATAAACTTTAGTAGATTTGGAGTTAACCTATCATTTGGTACTGATTATCAAAAGAGACTTCTTTCTTGAGCTTACTTTTAATGGAAGCACAGTACTAACGCAGCATAAGAAGTTCAGCTTCGTTGCGGCCTGTTTAATAATGAGTGAAATGAGTAAAAGTATGCAAAAGGAAAAGAGCTATAGGCCAAATGTTGCAGCTGTGATACTCTCTTCAAAATATCCGGATAAGTGTGAGTTCTTTGTAGCACACCGAAGTGATATAAAAAACGCTTGGCAATTTCCTCAAGGGGGTATTGACGAAGGTGAAACTCCTCGAGAAGCCTTAAAAAGAGAATTGCTAGAAGAGATAGGCTGTAATCATGTAGAAGTATTAGGAGAATTCCCTGAATGGATCTCTTACGACTTCCCAAAAAGATCACGGGGTAAAACATACCCTTTTGACGGACAGACCCAAAAATATTTT
>JAPHUJ010000236.1 GCA_026193735.1 Sulfurovum sp. | reverse complement strand
GAAAAAGATGGGATAAATTCTTTTTCTATAGAAACTGCGGATGCTTCTTTATCTACTTACGAGCAGGATAGGTATGATCATGCTGCAATGATGGATAAACTTGAAAATGTTATTTTACCCTTATACTATGACGATGTAAGCAAGTGGGTAGAGATTATGAAATACGGGATTAATGATGTCATGAGACAATTTGATTCTAGTCGTTTGGCACACCAATACTATAAGTGGATGTATAATTTTAAGAAATAATTTTTAAGTATATGATTTGTAACTATTGTGTAACCGCCTAAGCGTATAATAATATTTAATTTAAAGTAGAATATAGAATATTATACAGAGCAAAAGGTAAATACATAGTATGAACATTGAAAAGATGCAGTTTATTTATAATGAGTTGTCTGAAATACATCAAGTTCTACTTGAACGTAGAATTGTAGTAGAATCATGCAAACCACATTTGCATAGTTGTATGAATATGCAAGATTTCCTTTCGTTGAAAAAGTTTGATTTGACAATGTTGCAGCAGGCATTGGTAGATATAGGTTTTTCTTCTTTGGAACGGTCACACTTTTATCTGCTTTATACGATTGAAAAACAACTTGAAGCCTTAGCACTATTATTAGCTTATCCTCTGATTGAGATGTCCCACGAACCGTCTCCTGAGAGTGTCTATACTTCTATGCAGCGAAGAAGTACATTTTTAAAAAGCCATCATGGTTCTGCCAATAGTGTAATGATCACACTTCCCTCTGAAGCAGCGGAAAATCCTACTTTAATTCAGAATTTGGCCACAAGAAATATTGATATTGTTCGTATCAATACCGCACATGATTCTTTTTCCCAATGGCAGAGTATGGCCAAAATTGTCCAAGATATCAATCAGAGCACACGCCAAAATAATCCATTAAAAATTTATGTAGACTTGGCAGGACCAAAGATCCGTACGGGTAAAATAAAGCTTGTTACACAGCCTTTGAAGATCAGATCTGATGGCCATTGTATGTTATTGCTTACAACAAAAAAACTTCAGGATATTTCTTTACCAAATAATATCTGTGGTCAGTGTGTCGTAGAAAAACATTGGTTTAATAAACGTCGCAAGGGAGAAAAGATCCTTTTAACCCATCCGGAATTAAAAAATCGTAAACTGCGCATCCATAAAATAGATGAAAAAGGTTTATGGTTGGCTTTTGATAAAAAACTTCATATTGATGAAGAAAGTCGATTTGAAATACTGGATAAGAAGAAAGATCAAAGTGCTATTTTAGATCTGCCGCAGATAGAACAGGAGATTCGTTTATTTGTAGGTAATTTGCTTTGGTTGCGTTCAGATAGCAGTGTTATTGGTCGTTTATGTGAAGACGAGACTGTAGCAAAAGCAGAAATAGCCTGTAGTAATACGGATATTTTTAATTTTATTGATAATGAGACACCTTTTTATATTGATGATGGAAAGATAGGATTGCGTGTGATTGAAAAAACAGATCTTGGAGTATTGTGTCGTGTGGAGCATGCCAAGCCTAATGGGGTCATTCTTAAGGGGGAAAAAGGAATCAATTTTCCTGAAACCAATCTGGATATTGAAGCAGTCACCCCTCTGGATAAAGAAAATCTTAAAGCAGTTATTGCATTTGCAGACATTATTGGTATCTCTTTTACCCAGAAGGCTTCGGATGTGGCAGAAGTGAAAGCTATACTCCAGGAAAACAACAAGGAGTTAA
This sequence comes from Sulfurovum sp., assembly GCA_026193735.1. Lineage (GTDB taxonomy): Bacteria > Campylobacterota > Campylobacteria > Campylobacterales > Sulfurovaceae > Sulfurovum. The sequence continues at coordinate 6,809 of JAPHUJ010000236.1, read as the reverse complement.
TAGGTCTTGTGGCTAAGATAGAAACAAAAAAGGGTGTACAGAGACTTCCTTTTATTTTAATGGAATTATTCTCCTGGCAGGATAGCGGTGTGATGCTCGCACGTGGTGACCTGGCAATTGAAGTCGGATTTGAGAATTTACCCAGGATCCAGGAAGAGATATTGGAATTATGCGAAGCAGCACATACCCCTGTTATTTATGCAACACAGATCTTAGAAAATATGATGAAGAAAAATCTTCCTTCACGTGCCGAGGTCATTGATGCATCCATGGCACAACGTGCCGACTGTATCATGTTAAACAAGGGATTGTTTGCAGTAGAAACAATCGATATACTGGGTAAAATTTTAAATTCTGTACGTCCGGTGTTCTTTAAAGGTCGTCACCTTCTTCCTATTATTAAGGAATGGAGCGGTTATTTGGATGCTATAAAGAAATATCAAAGAAAATAGCTAATATCAATAATCTCCACCTCTTACTTCTCCTGATTAAAATTGAAACAATGCATTTATGCTTTTTATACAAAATTAGATTATAATGACTTCAAGATATAAAAGTAGACAGTAAAGGTAAAGCAGATGAATTTAGATGCACTCCAGTCTTCTCTAGAACGACATTTTCGGGTTATAGATAAGATTATTCTTTCTCGTCAGGATCCTGTTACAGGATTGTTACCTGCAAGTACGGCAGTGAATGCACATGGTGACTATACGGATGCCTGGGTTCGAGATAATGTTTACAGTATTCTCAGTGTGTGGGGACTTGCACTCTCTTACCGTAAATATGATCGTGATCATCATCGCAGTTTTCTTTTGAGTCAGAGTGTTGTCAAGCTCATGAGGGGTCTTCTTTTGGCGATGATGCGGCAAGCAGATCGTGTTGAAGCTTTTAAAAACACACTTGATCCTATAGATGCACTCCATGCAAAATATGGAACAAACACTGGTTTGTCAGTTGTGGGTGATGATGAATGGGGACATCTGCAGTTGGATGCGACTTCACTTTATTTATTGATGATCGCACAAATGACCGCTTCAGGTCTGCGGCTTATATATACTATGGATGAAGTAAATTTTGTTCAGAATCTTGTGCATTATGTCAGTCATACATACTGTACACCGGATTTTGGTATTTGGGAACGCGGAAACAAGATAAATCATGGTACGACAGAAATCAATGGTAGCTCAGTAGGTATGGCGAAAGCAGCGCTTGAAGCGATGGATGGCTTTAACCTCTTTGGCAATATTTCAAGCCAAGAAGCTGTGATACATGTGGTTCCGAGTGATATAGCGCGTTCACGTTTTACCCTGCATGGTCTTCTTCCTAGAGAATCAAATTCGAAAGAGACCGATGCTGCATTGCTGAGTATTATTGGTTATCCGGCATATGCAGTTGAAGATGAGGATCTGGTAAAATGTACACGCGATAAGATCATTAAGAAACTTGCTGGAAATTATGGGTGTAAACGTTTTTTACTTGATGGTCATCAGAGTAGTATTGAAGATGCCAGTCGCTTGCATTATGAACCTTCGGAATTAAGTGAATTTGAACATATCGAATCTGAGTGGCCTCTGTTCTTTACCTATTTGTTACTTGATGCCCTGATGCGTGATGATAGTGAAGCTATTACACACTGGCAGCAAAAACTGCAACCGCTTTTTGTTGAACACAATGGCAACAAGCTGTTACCGGAACTTTATATAGTACCTGCAGAACTGATAGATGCCGAGAAACAAAATCCAGGAAGTCAGATACGGAACCCCAATGAAAATGTACCATTGGTCTGGGCGCAAAGCCTTTATATGCTATCAGATATGATCCTTGACGGTATATTGTTTCCAAGTGATATTGATCCTTTGCATCGACGTGAACGTATTGGTCAAAAACGCTATACTCGTCCTCTAATACCTATATTGGCTGAAAATGAATCAGTCAAACAACAATTGCTTGACCTTGGATTCAAGAGTGAGACGCTCAGAGAGGTCAAACCCGTGAGAATCATGCATGCATACCAACTCTCGGAGGTACATACTCTACTGGGGAAAAATGAAAAACTTTCATTAAGTGGTCGACCATTAAAGGTTGCACGTACCATGACAACGGGAAGTCTACATCTACTTGATAGAGAAGAGATCATTTTTCTTCCCTATTATTTTAATCCACAAGGATTTTATTTCTCTTATGATAATAAATTACTGGTAGAACATTTTCGTGCATCCTTAAAGTTTCTTGCAAAGCAGTGGGACAAGGCGGGTCAGCCTATTATGCCTCTTCTTGTACGTGAAGCAATGCTTTCAGATAAAGACAAGAGTACAGTGATTGGGTTACTGTTTGAGGTACAGAGTGGAGAGTGTGATTCTGTGGCGGTAAAAACAGGGTTACTTAGACAGCTTTTAAGCACAGTATCTGTGGAGCGTATTGATAATTTACACGGTTTTGAATTGGAGGATCAAGAACTATTGGCTAACAGTAAACTGTTAGGTGTTTGTTCACAGGAAAATGAAATTAATATCCCCTTGACACCTGAGCAAGTACATCAACTTGAAATTCAGGATGATGATTCATTGATCGAGGCACTTGTGGGTAAGAATAACCGTTTGGTAAAAACGCATGCACTGCATATATTATGGCAGCGTAAGGGAGCCGATTTTGAAGTCTCAACGCAAGAAGGAAATATAACATTATCCCTGATAGCTGAAAAACTTTATGAGTCTGCAACGGTTTGTCACGAATGGGCTGTTATTCGCCGTATAGCCGCTTTGACTGGGAAATATGATGATCGTTTAGAGGATGTATTGCTTGATATCGTTATTCGGCACAAACGCCTTGCTGTAGGACGCGCATATAGTGAAAAGGCTACTTTTTCCAAACCGCAGGAAAGTACGGCTATCGTCAAAACCATCATTCAGTTTTGCGGTAACAATGTAGCTGAGAGTACATTAACACAAGAAATTATTTTACATCTTGGATATTTAATACGGAGTGAACCTGAACTTTTTGAAAATATGTTAACACTTCGTACATGGTACTTTATTCAATTATTGGTAGGGCAGATGAGTCGGGAACAAAATTTACCTATGGGTGATGCTTATGAACACTTACTTGATTTGGCTCCACATGCTATTTATGATCGCTTACGATCTATATTGAAGTCTTTTACAAAGGAAGTTCAAAGCCTACTCTATCTGGAAAACTTACATGCATCAGGTACACCCTCTTTTGAGTCTATTGAGAAAGGTCCGCTGCTTACAGAGTTTGGGAAAGTGCCTGACTGGGTTCAATGGAGAGAAGAAATGGGAATGTTAGGCCCTCTTTCTCCTCTTTTCTATAAAGATATATGGTATTTATTGCGGCAATGCAGTGGTTTGGTGATCGGTGATAAATATAATGTCCAAAATAGAATAGGCTCTGAATTTACACTGGATGCAACTGCTGGTGAACGCAGTTTTGCATTGAAGATCGATACGTTGATACAGAACATTCCTGCACCTGATTATCGTCAGTTGAATATTGAATCGATAGAGAGTCTGGTGAGGCTCTTTAAGCAAAATCCAGATTTACATGTTGAGAATGACCTTATACTGGATGTTTTGATCGGTCATGCGGTACGGGTTGCCTGGGAAAATAATAATAGTGGAAATTATGATGAACACCGAGGACAAGCCTGGGAAGCGTTTTATAACTTATCACCTAGCCAAACGGATCAAGCAGTGATCGGAGCATTTATGTATTTACTGGTACCGCAAGAGTCACAGCATGAACTCACAACATAAACCAATAAGGATAACAGTATGATACTCGCTGGTGACATAGGTGGTACAAAAACAAATCTTGCACTCTTTGAAATACAAGAAGATACACTTGTTATGCAAGTACAACAGCAATTTGCTAGCCGAGAATTTTCGAGTCTGACCGAGGTGATCATGGCCTTTGAAAAGCAGACTTCAATGGCTCAGGTAAATGCAGCATGTTTTGGTATCGCCGGTCCGATCATAGACGGACGTTGTCGCACTACCAATCTGCCATGGGATATCAGTACCGTAGATCTTCAAAAACACTTGCATATCGATAAAGTACGTTTGATGAATGATCTTGAAGCAACAGCATACGGTATGTTGTATCTGCCGGAGAATGAATTTGTAGATCTTAATCCAACGGGGCGAATCCTCGATGGAAATCGTGCCATTATCGCAGCAGGAACAGGACTTGGAGAAGCCATGTTGTATTATGATGGTACAGACTATCATCCCATTGGTTCTGAAGGTGGACACAGTGACTTCGCACCCGTAACCAGACAACAGGACGAACTGTTAAAATGGATGCGTAACCGCTATCCCGGACATGTCAGTTATGAACGGATATTATCGGGTCCGGGGATCTATACACTATATGAGTTTTTATATGAAAGTGGTTTTGCAGCACAACCTGTTTCAATGATGCATATTCCGGAAGGAAAAGATCGAAGTGCTATGGTAAGTGAATGTGCGTTAACGGAGCGGGATCCTCTCTGTTTAGAGGCACTTCGGATGTTTGCAGAAATTTATGGTGCCGAAGCAGGAAACCTTGCTCTAAAATCCATGTCATTGGGAGGGGTATATATTGGTGGTGGGATCGCTCCTAAGATTTTAGAGGTCCTTACCAATAATCATTTTATGAACGGGTTTGCAAGCAAAGGACGTTTTGAAGAAATGTTACGCGGCATGCAGGTAAAAATTTCTTTGAATACTGAGACCGCATTGTTGGGTGCTGCACATTTTGCTCTGGATAGGTTATAAAAATAAATATCTCATTACGTGTCCACACAGATTTTAATGATTTTGTAAAGAAAAGTAGGTATTGGCTAAAATATAGGCATGAAAATAATGATTAAACGGTTCATTTAGTTATACTTGTTTCTATGTTACAAGAAAATATAATAATCTTTACTGATCTTGATGGTACGCTACTTAATCATGATAACTATAGTTTTGAAGCAGCCTTACCAATGCTGGAATTTATAAAAACAAATAACATCCCTCTTATCATCGTGACGAGTAAAACTAAAAATGAAGTACTTCGTATTCAAGAACTATTGGATTTAAAAGCGCCTTTTATTATTGAAAACGGTGCAGGTATCTTCATACCCATGCAAGATAATTATGAGATGAAAGCACTTGGCTTTGATTATGCATATATACGTTCTTGTTTCCTTAAGTATACTAAATCTGTACAAATGCATGGCTTTTATGATATGAGTGATGAAGAAGTAGCAAAATATACAAATCTTAGTGTAGAGATTGCAGCAGATGCAAAAAAACGAACTTTCACAGAACCTTTTATCTTAAAAGATGAAAATAAATTGAGTGAGCTGCAAAGAATGGCGAATGAAGATGGACTGGATATAGTAAAGGGAGGACGTTTTCATCATTTGATCACTTTGGGACAAGATAAGGCCAATGCCATCAAACATCTTATAGAGTATTATGAAAAAAATAGAGAAGAAGATTTAAAAACCATAGCACTTGGTGATAGTGCCAATGATTTGAGTATGCTTCAGAGTGTAGATACTCCTATTCTGATACCTCATCCTGATGGCACTTATATGAATTGTGACATGACAAATTTAATTAAGGCACCTTATCCAGGGCCTTTAGGCTGGAATGCAGTATTAAAGGAGTATTTTAATGTCAAATAAAACTTTGTTAAATACTGCTTTTAATCAACTCTTGGAAGAGATCAAACCTCAAGAATTGATATCAAATTCATGCCAATTAGACGGAGAGAAATTTAGCGTTCGGGGTAAGAGCTATGATTTAGCCAATTTTAAAAATATTTATCTTTTAGGCTCGGGTAAGGCGGTTGTTCCTATGGCAATAGAAATACAAAAACTTTTAAAACATTTTTTAAAGAAAACCTTGCTAATAGGAGCCTATAGCTCTGAAGAAAAATTTGAAAACGGTAGGTATATTCAGAGCACGCACCCTTTACCATCTGATAAAAGTATTGAATCTGCTATAGCATTGCAAGACATTATGCAAACCCTTAACGAAGATGATCTTTTTATCTATTTGTTATCAGGTGGAAACTCAGCCTTGGTTGAATTACCTGAAGGGAAAATTAGTTTAAAAGAATTTCAAGAAGCTACTTCTCTTATGCTTCGAAGTGGAATGCCTATTGAAAAAATGAACTGCGTAAGAAAACATTTATCTAAAGTTAAAGGGGGAAAGTTAGCTAAGAATACTAAGGCTCAGGGTATTGTATTGGTACTTTCAGACGTCATTGGTGATGACTTACATGCTATTGGTTCTGCACCTTTGTATTGTGATAAGACAAGTTTTAAAGATGCTATAGATACACTTAAAGAGTATGCGCTTTTTGAAAAGATGCCTGAGAATATTCAGACTTTTCTTAACAAGGGTGAAGAAGGGTTGTATGATGAAACACCAAAAACACCCCAAGAACATATTGATCATTATATATTAGGCTCCAACAGTATAGTACTTGAAAAAGCACAGCTAATACTTCAAAAAGAGGGTATAGAAACAACGATCATACACAAACCTCTGGAAGGAAATACGACTGAACTTGCTGAAGTACTTATGAAGTTTGGTGTTTCCTATCAAGGGGTAACCCATGCCTATCTTTTTGGTGGGGAATCTACGGTCGTTGTTAAGGGTAAAGGTAAAGGTGGACGTAACCAGCATCTGTGCTTGAACTTTTTAAATTTGATAGATGGATCAAGTGACATTACCTTTTTAAGTGCTGCTACAGATGGAATTGATGGAAATTCTGATGCTGCAGGTGCTCTTATAGATATACATAGTCTTGCT
>JAPHUJ010000099.1 GCA_026193735.1 Sulfurovum sp. | reverse complement strand
TTTGGAAATTCGAGAAAGTGCCTGTTTGTCGTGGTAAACCACTTCAATGTCTCTTTTTTTAGCAATGTCTTTCATCTGTTCAAGTACATCAGCATCTTTGTTTGACTTTGAGAGATGTAGTTTATGGATGGTGATGGTTTCATCTTCAAGTGCTTCCATCACAGGGTTACGTCCGTAAACGGTGAGTACTTTATCGAAGAAAGCTTTTTTTGTTAAATATTCTTGAGAATCTTGCATTGAGGGTAGCCCTTTTATTAAATATTTTGTATTTTAGCACACTTACTTGGTACAATAACACATGTTGAAACTTTTTTATAAAATCTTTCTCTTATCTATTATCGCATTAAGCGCAACGCTACTTTATCAAAAAAATACCTATGCCTATCATACCCTCATACGCACTGACCCGTTACCCCATACACAGAAGCTGATCTCAGAAGAAAATTACAAAGATGCCGAAGAATATCTTGCCTATTTTATGCAGTTTGAGTATGTGTCAAGTCAACCTGAGGCAGTCATACTGTTGGATGATATCCAAAATAAAAGGAAAAGTTTATCCTATAAAAGTGCTAAGATATGGGAAGGTATACGCACAGGAACAAGTGATGAGATAGAAGGTCAATTCTCTGCGATAGGTTCTGATTTCTGTCTCATAGGTGACTTGCGGGATTTAGCCATAGAAGGCACACACTACTACAAAGATGAAGAGGTTGACACTGTACTTGTTTCACTCTCTTCCCTTGGTTTGGTTGCAACAGCCGGTACACTGTTCACAGCAGGAGCAGGATCTACAGTCAAAGGAGGGATCTCCGTCCTTAAACTGGCTCAAAAAAGTAAAACTATTCCGCTTTGGTTAGGTAAATACCTGACACGTCAAACCAAAGAGATCCGACAAAGTAAAAATATAGAAACTATCACGCCTTTACTTAAAAACATAGATGAGATGCAAGAACAGGTGGGACTCAAAAATACGCTAAAAATGCTTTCAAACTCTAAAAATATGGAAGAATTCAAAGCACTGAGTAAACTGAGTCAACATTATGGAAAAGATACGGCTCTCATGTTAGACCTTTCAAAAGGAAAACTGCTAACACATGCAGATACACTCAAGTACTATGACAAAAACACGATAAAACTAGCCTCTACTTATACCGATAGCGGTTTTATACATTTGTTAAAAGGTGGAGAGAAAAATTTCTTAAAGAGTACTGCACGAATGAAAGCCTATGCAAAAGTAGGTTATAAAGGGGAGATCTGGAAAGTATTTTTATGGCTGATGAAAAATCTCAGTGATACGATACTCATAGCCATGCTGAGTATCGCTTCATTGCTTCTCTTCCCTTTTAAAAAGTTAATTTCTCCAAGGAAAAGTGTCTAGTTTTATTTTTCGCCATTCCAGGCTATCTTAGGTTTTCCACTCTCATCAAACTCAACAGCAGGCATACCCATGATGTTATATCCGGCATCCACATAATGGATCTCGCCCGTCACACCGGAACTTAGGTCTGAAAGTAAGTACATACCGGAGTTTCCTACTTGATTGATGGTTACATTCTCTTTCAAAGGAGAATGTGCCTGGTTCCATTTAAGCATAAAGCCAAAGTCACCTATACCTGCAGCTGCAAGTGTTTTAATAGGACCAGCAGAGATAGCATTTACACGGATACCATCTTTTCCAAGGTCTTCTGCAAGATACTTAGTAGTCATCTCTAAAGCTGCTTTAGCTACACCCATAAGGTTATAGTTAGGAATGTACTTCACCCCACCATAATAACTTAGTGTCAACACAGATGAAGCACTGGAGAGGATAGGTTTTAACTCACGAACGATTTCGATGAGTGAATACACTGAAACGTCCATCGCTACATCAAATGCTTCTTTAGAAATATCCATAAAACGTCCGCTCAAGCCCTCTTTAGGTGCAAAAGCTATGGAGTGTACGATGAAATCTATCTGACCCATGTCTTTTTCAAGAGAGTCTTTAAGTGCTTTGATCTCTTCTGGTTTACTTACATCACAAGGATAAAGTCTAGTTCCACAATCAAGATCATCCGCGATAGGAGCCAGTTTATGCTCAAATCTTTCATTTAAAAATGTAATGGCCATTTGTGCACCCTGTTCTTGACACGCCTTTGCGATACCGTATGCAATAGACTTTTTGTTGGCGATGCCTAAAATAACACCTTTTTTGCCCTTCATTATCATGTATCTGCTCCCTGAGAATTAATTCTCTTATTTTACCATTATTGCGTTAAAATGTACATCAATTTTCTGACAAACCAAGGCTATATATGAAAAAGATACTTATAATTAGTACAGGTGGCACATTTAATAAGATATATGACCCAATTAAGGGTGAGTTTTGCATAGATCAAGCGTCACATGCCTTGGAAGATATAGCATCCAAATGGCTTTGTGAATTTATGATCCTTAACATTATAGGTAAAGACAGTCTTGATATGACCAACCATGACAGGCTAGAACTATTGGCCACTATTAATCACTCTGAATATCATCATATACTCATCATTCATGGTACGGATACGATGGATGTAACAGCTGAATATCTTTCTGATGCTGACTTGGAAAAACTGATCGTACTCACAGGTGCTATGGTTCCATACAGCGTAGACCCGGTAGAAGCCACTGCAAATCTATGTTCAGCATACGGATACATCAATGCTTTAGAAAAAGAAGGTATTTATATCGCTATGAATGGTGTGATGGGGCCGTATGAGAAGATAAAAAAAGATAGGATCAAAGGCAAATTCAGCCTTTTAGTGTAGAACACTACTTGTGGTTATCCACCGTTGGAGGAATGATCTCTCCTGAAGCTTGCATGCTCAATGCTCCAGGATATTTTTTGTAGTGTCTTCTTACCACATTGGCTAATGCTTTTTTTGTATTTTCTTCTACAGGTGTTGGCATCTTATTGGGTAATGCTTTCAGTAGTGCCTTCACTAAAACATCTTGAGGTTTAGGCATTTTTTGTACCCATGAAGCTAATATATCTCTGTTAACATGCGAAGGAATGGAACCCATGATACCTACATCATTCTGATCATGGACAAGCAGACCGGATGTTGTACCTCTATCCAGTGTCAGTACCTGAAAAAGGTAGAGCGTGTGGTAAGCCAGTTGCTCTTCTTTATCTTCTTTCGTAACGATAGGGTATTTACCCAGTTTTTCCGAGAGAATGGAAATATATTTATTTATCACAGATTCCCCTACTTCCAAGACAAATGCTTTGTCCGCTTCAAAATCGCCACTATTATATCCCTCAAGATAGTAATGGCTCACACCACGATGTCTTCCAAGTACCGGAATATAGAAATATCTATCACCCTGTGCCGCACCTTCTTCGTAAAGTACACCCGTCACTTCTTTTAAGGTTGAAGAAAAGCTCTCTTTATCTAACTCAGATTCACCTATAATTGAAGGATTCAGATCAGCCATAATACGCCAATACCCTGTTCCATCTTTCATCTGCGTCCACGAGATATGCATATGCATCGAAGGCGCATGAGGATTATAGGGATGGATGATAGTAGAAATGGCAGTGGCCGAACCTAGTTTTTTAGTCTTGTTATCATCATAGTGTACCTGAGAGACATTCACCGAACCCCGGTCAAACACAGCAGAATCTCTAGCCTCATAACGGACACCGCCTCCATGTTTTCCCCCATCACGCCCCCAGTCAACTGCCTTACAGGATCTACCTTCTCCAAAGCGTAAAGCAACTGCATTTAGCTTTGAGACAAAATAAGACTGTAGCCCTTTAACAAGGATATCTGCTTCTTTTGCTTGTGGTGATTTTGCAGGAATGATCATGGTAATATAACCTTTGTTTTTATGTCATTATATCATAGTAATTTTTATTTCATTTGGCTACAATACGCCTAAGAAAAAGTTTATAGATAAAGGAAAAAAATGAAACAATATCTAATGATAGCGACATGTGTTGCATTTGGATTTTCAGGGTGTACAAGTTCTATGAATCTAGTTTCAGAACCGATAGAACCAACAAAAACAACTATAGTGCAGGAACAGTATGAACAACCAAGTGCTGCAAAAACAGAAGCATATGAAAACACTATGAGAAAAATAGCATCAGGGATACAAAATGATCCTAATTATCAAAGGATCGCACTGGATACACCTGAAAAAAAAGCATGGTTTAAAAGTATGACTTATAGATTATGGGACAGACAAATGACACGACAGCAATTTATGACAGAGGGACTGGCAAAATACCCAACGCATAAATATGAATTTGATTTTATTATCAACGGATTTACATTTAACTAGTTTTTAATTACTATAAGGAATCGGGTCTACACTTCCCGCTTCTTTAAATCCTTTTAGTCTCAATCTACAACTGTCACAGACACCGCAAGCCATCTCTTCAGATTTATAACAACTCCATGTATCTTTCAGCGGTACATGAAGATCTAAAGACCTTTGGACTATCTGACTTTTTTTCAAAGTTACCAATGGCATCTTTATCTCTAGATTTGTCTCCTCTTTTGTGCCAAGATTGATGGCATTTTGCATTTGTTCTATAAAACTCTCACGACAGTCAGGATAACCGGAACTGTCTTCTTCTACCACTCCGATGAAAAGTGCTTCAGCACCATGTTTCTCAGCTACAGCAGCAGCGATAGAGAGAAAAATGCCATTTCTAAAAGGCACATAGGTAACAGGTACACCCTCTTCTAACCCTCCCGTAGGCACATCTATACTCTTATCTGTCAAAGCAGAAGCACCGATCTGCTCAAAAAAAGGCAGATCTATCTCATATTTCTCACTTGCATTCACTGCCGATGCAACTTTACGAAAACATTCAAGTTCCTTAGTCTCAGTACGCTGTCCATAGTTAAAATGCAAAGCGATGATCTCATAGTCTTCAACTTGAGCTATCTTGGCACTCAAAGCACTGTCCATACCTCCAGAAATAATACATACTGCTTTT
>JAPHUJ010000223.1 GCA_026193735.1 Sulfurovum sp. | reverse complement strand
AAGATTCCTATTGTCAAACATGTTGTTTCTAGTTTTAATATAGCTTTCATATCTGAGTATCTTCGTCTTGCTTTAGTGTCGGGAGTGCCGCTTCTTGGAGCATTAGAAACCCTTAAAAACAATATCAGTAATGAGATATTTAAAGAAGCACTCATTCATGCATCAGAAGAGGTCACAAAAGGAAATCAATTATCTGCTTCCCTTGGTAAAAGTAAACTTTTTACACCCTTTATGCTTCGCATGATGAGTGTAGGTGAATCTTCAGGTGCACTTGAATCTCAGCTTAGTCATATTTCTGAGTACTATAATAAAAAAGTAGACTATTATGCTGAGAACATTGGTAAATTTATTGAACCGGTAGTCTTGATCATTGTAGGAGGTTTTATGGCACTTATCATGGTCGGATTAATGGGACCAATGTATGATCTCATATCTGCTATAGAATAAGTACATAAAAAAAATTTATATATTTTCATTTGACCTTTAAAACACTTACGATATACTTAAAAGCGTTACAATTTTTGCACAAGGATTATTATGAGGAATAGAAAAGGTTTTACACTTGTTGAATTATCAATTGTATTGGTAGTTATTGGATTATTGATCGGGGGCGTTCTTAAAGGGAAGTCAATGATCGACAATGCTAAACAGAAACGTGTTAAAGGTGATGTAGACGGAATAGTTGCTGCTACTTACAATTATCAAGATAAGTATGGTTTCCTTCCGGGGGATGATACTACTAATCTTGCTACTGGAACACTAGCTGTTGCTGGTTGTACGGGTGGAAATGGAGATGGTTCTATTGGTACTACTGCTGAACGTATTTGTGCATGGAGAGCTATCATTGCAGCTGGCTTTGTTTCTGGAGACAAAACAAAAACAACTGAAGCTACAGTTGCAAAAACATCACCATATGGTGGACAATATGTCTTTAGATCCGGTAATAATATTGGTGGTTCGGGAATGAGTGGAAATTATATTCAAGTGCTAAATGTACCATTGGAAGTAATTGAAGATCTTGACCGAAAGTATGATGATGGTATTTATAATACAGGTGAAATAACTAGTACTGTAGCCTATACGGCAACTAGTACTGCAGCTTCTGATTTAAACTGGATAGCATTCTAAAAAAACTCTCGTTTTTTATTCCCATCGTTTACGATGGGAACTTCTAAAAAATTATTTATTTTCCTTATTCTTTATACTATGAATTGAATTATTATCATATAATATAAATATTTTGATTAACTCCAGTATCTGCAATAGAATATTTTAATAATCTGAATACACCAATAATATTACGAGGAACTTTCTCAATAAGATTAAAAGATAAACTATAAAACCTACGAACAATACGATGGAATTACAGATACCTAAAGACTTATTGTCATCAACGAGAGTCAAGCACTTGTAAGTTTCAGTTCCACTTTTCGTCAAACCTATTAAAATACTTTTCTTCATAACCATATTGATATTAATGAGAAAATAATCAATTTGCTTCCTGTTAAGACAATATATAAAAGAGATTGTAATAATTTTTCATCAAGTGTACGAGGTGATAAACTCATACTAACAGTTTCAGAACATCCCCTAAATATTGACAATATAGCAAATGATCTTGAATTGGAGATGATTAATGTAAAAGACAAGATATGACAAACCAAATCTTCGTAAAGGATGCTTTTGACTTTTATTGCAATTTCTATAAAAAAGAATAGAAGCATATAGAACACTAGTTAAACGTTTTAAGTAAAGTAAAGGGATTCAGTGTTTATAGCCTCCAAGAGAGGCTATAAAGAAGAAATTAGTTAAAATCAGGTTGTGCAGTTTTGAGAGTACTTTCTGGAAACTGCGGATAGGTTATCTCTGGTTTTCTACCTTTAAGTGCACCAAAGAATGTAACTATTTGAGAAGCTTCTTCATCCGTTATTACTATACCAAGTTGTGTACTGCCCATCTCTTTAACTGCATCTGCAAGGCTCCAGATAGCTCCATTATGGAAGTAAGGAGCCGTTTCAGTGATGTTTCTT
>JAPHUJ010000171.1 GCA_026193735.1 Sulfurovum sp. | reverse complement strand
TCCACTCTTTTGGTGTCATATCAAAACGCTCTGTAAATACACGTATAAAAGAGGTTTGCGAACTGTAACCACACATATTTGCTACTTCAGAAATGGTTGAAAATTTGTTTGTCAAAAGCAGATTTGATGCTTTTTGAAGTCTAATGGATTTTATGCTTTCATAAATATTTTTTCCAAAAACATCTTTAAAAATGCGGTGCATATGAAATTTACTCACGTCCAGATCAGAACTGAGTTCATCTATATCGATGTTTGTATCGATGTGTGTGTAGATATAGTACATAATATCATTTGCTATTTGTACTCTTTTTTGCATGGTTTCTCTTCTCATAGATAAATTTTAGCACAAATTAACAGTTAAATAAGCAATATCAGATAATTTTTATAGCATAAATAATGAAGAATTAATATTGAAAACACTTTATAATGCTGTAAATAAATTAAATAGGAAAGAATATGAATAAAAAAATAACGAAAGTATTGATCGCAAACAGAGGTGAGATAGCACTAAGAATTGTTAGAGCATGTAAAGAGCTTGATGTCAAATGTGTAGCTATTTTTTCAGAGGTTGATGTTGAGGGTGTGTGGGTAAGAAAAGCGGATGAGTGTTATCCGATCATGGGAGATCCACTTCAGGCTTATCTTGATTATGAACGTATTATAGCGTTGGCTGTCAAGGCCAATTGTGATGCTATTCACCCAGGATATGGATTTTTGTCCGAAAATGCTGATTTTGCACAAGCCTGTGGTGATAATGGCATTATTTTCATAGGGCCAAAACCTGAACACATCGCGCTCTTTGGTGACAAAATGGCATCAAAAGTAGCCATGAAACAGATAGGTGTTCCTGTGTTGGAAGGAACAGATGAACCTGTAATAGACAAAAAAGAGGGTGCAAAGATCGCTGCTCAAATAGGTTTTCCTGTTATCATTAAGGCGGCATTTGGTGGGGGCGGTAGAGGTATGAGAATCGTCATGAATGCAAAAGTGTTTGACAATATGTTTGATTCAGCCAAAAATGAAGCAATTAAATACTTTGGAAGAGGTGAAGTTTTTATAGAAAAATATGTACAAAATCCAAGGCATATTGAGGTGCAGATCATTGCTGATAAATATGGAAATGTAGTACATTTGGGCGATAGAGACTGTTCTATTCAGAGAAGACATCAAAAAGTCATTGAGATCGCTCCCTCTCCAAGATTAAATGAAGCTGTAAGAAAAGAGCTTTACCGTGTTTCAACCAAAGCGATGTTTAAACTTGGATATGAGAGTGTTGGAACAGTTGAATTTTTAGTGGATGAACAAGATAACATTTATTTTATAGAAATGAACACAAGAGTTCAGGTAGAGCACCCTGTTACAGAGATCATATCTGGAATTGATATTATTCAAAGAATGATAGAGATCGCAGAAGGGGACAAACTCAGATTTTTACAAGAAGATATAAAGTTCAGAGGCTATGCTATAGAGTTTAGAATCAACGCTGAGGATCCACAAAAGAATTTTATGCCGTCTATAGGTACTATTACAAACTATATGACACCTGGGGGACCAGGTGTAAGACTTGACTCAAGTGCTTATACCGGTTACAAAATTCCTGCAAATTATGATTCAATGATCGGGAAACTGATCGTTTGGTCTCTTGACTGGGAAGGAGCTGTAAAAAAAGCAAGAAGAGCACTGGATGAGTTCTATATTGAGGGCGTTGTTTCCAACATACCTCTTCATCGAGAAATTGTAAGAGATAAAGATTTTATTGCCGGTAATTTTACTACCGGTTATCTTGAAAAAAAAATGGATAAATTTAACTTGAATGCTGTAAATGCACAAGCTGATGAAGAGAAAAAAATAGGATATATTGCCAAACTTATAGCAAGTATAAAAGAGCATAAAATTAACGTAAGAAATTAGAAAGTATTTAACAAGTTAACACTAAGGTATGATATGAAAATCGATGATCTGATCAAAGGCAATAAGAAATTTCGTGAAGTACGTTTTCCCAAATATAAGGAAGACTTAAAAGCGCTTGTGGAGAATGGACAAAGTCCTGAAATACTCTTCATAGGCTGCAGTGATAGCAGAGTCACGCCTGATCTTGTTCTTGATACAAAGCCGGGCGATATGTTTATTTTAAGGAATGTGGGGAACTTTGTCCCCCCTTTTAAGAGTAACACAGACTTTCATGGTAGTTCAGCGGTGATAGAATATGCTGTTTCCATTTTAAATGTCAAACATATTATTATTTGTGGACATTCCCACTGTGGGGCTTGCAAAAGTCTTTATGAAGAGATACCAGAGGGTGATGCCCTCATACATGTAAAATCATGGCTGGAACTTGGGAAAAAGGCAAAAGAATATACTCTTTTAGCCATTCCTGATAGATCAGATAAAGAGTTGCTGTACCGTACCACAGAAAAAATTTCTATTGTGCATCAGCTTGAAAATCTTATTACTTTTCCTGAAGTTTCAAAAAAAGTAGAAGAGGGTACACTTTCTATTCATGGATGGTATTACGATATTGAAGATGGCAGTATAGAGTATTATGATGGAGAGATATGTGGTTTTATAGCATTGGTGTGACACTCTAATGAAGTTCATGTGCTATGAACTTCATATATATGATACAAAATAACATCTTTTATAAAAGAGTATTTTGAATTCACAGTAGAGGGAAGTCGCACTCCAGTTGATATACTTTTTATA
>JAPHUJ010000005.1 GCA_026193735.1 Sulfurovum sp. | reverse complement strand
CCATACTAACTAAGGATTTATCTGTGAATACTATAGAGATGAGTGTACCTTTTTTATCGATAGGGACAGCTGTTAAAACTTCAAATCCGGCAGCCTTTAGTTTTTCTTCCACTGTTTTTACATCCATAAATTTTCCACGAAGATGTGCTGAAATTCTTCCTTGATTAGGTTCTCCGATATTGATGTTGGTTGTCTTTTTAATCTTTTCAGGATGATCAAATCTATGCGGTATATAGTTCGGAGGTACACGTTTAGAGAATTTAATACTTCTATCCATAATGTCTTTATTGCGTTTTTGAAGAGGAACCTCACATACTTCTGGTACAGTCGGTATGGCAACCTTAATAGTGCCAGAGGTGGTTAGAAAATCTTGTACATCTTTTTCTCTTGTGTTCGTATCTAGTATGATTTTGGTAACCGGCACTATTTTAATTTCATCCTCTTCGGTTTGTGTTGTCTCTGTTTTCTTCTTTGTAGTACTTTTATCTGTTTCTAGTAAAGTGTTGGTATTAGATGTTGCTTTCATACCAAATGCTGTAAGGATTTCAGGTATTTCTCTGTCCAGTTTATTGACGAGTCCTACTCTTTTTTCCTCACTGATACCTAACGTAGTTGACCAGTTTTCAAGCCTTAGCATACCTACAACAAGTTTATTGGTTCCTTTTTTGATATACATGTACATGGTGCATGGAGCAAAAAGACCTGCTTCTGGGTGCGCATTTTTATTGTCAAACATGTTGTAAGAAAACTCTAAGTGACAAAGAGAGTAGGTCCAGAAAGCATCATACCCTTCAAGGATAGCTTCTGCATCTTCTGCATCTTCCATAAAATCATGGAAACCGGCGATGAGGTATTCCTTATTGATGAAAGCAAGTTCAAATTTATTTTGGAACGCTTCAAGAAATTCATCTAAGTCATCAGGTGCGTCAAATTCATATTCAAAGTTATGCATACGGTTTTCTGGAAGATTTTTATATGATGTATACGATTTTGTATACTTGAGCCCTTTGGCTTTGAACTCTGCTTCTACTTTAGCATCAAGTGGTTCAATGGAAGCTATATATGTTTCTCTTACTTTTTTGTCTGTTATCCCTATCATATCCAGGAATGCTTTTGGCACGATATGCCCGACATGTGTCACATTCTCATCTAATGTCTTGTAAATAAGCATATTAAATGGTGCAGTGGATGCAATACGCGGATCAATGTTAAGAAGTGGCAGAATAACTGTATCATTGACAACAGACAAAAAGCTGAGCGTATCTAATACGGTTGAACCATACTTACTTTCATATTGGTCATTTACCCTATGGTGCGGATCTGTGACATGGTAGTCTATCGTTTTTAGCTCTTTCTCAATGATTGTATTATAAGGTTTTTCCACATTGCCTTGCAGTGTATAAAAAACGGCTAAAGCATCATTGGGGATGGGTATTTCCTGAATGATTGCTTCTTTGGTCTTTTTAGAGGCTTCTTTATTGGCTATTATCGTTTCTACTGTAGGTTTTTTTACATTTTGTGTAGGCACTGAAAGTACTTTTGGTGTTTGAATAAGTGGATTTACATTTGATACCGCTTTCATACCAAACGCTGTTAAAATTTCAGGTATTTCTCTGTCAAGTTGTTCTATAAGTTCAATCCTATTTTTATCAGTGATATCCAGTGTGTCAGACCAGTTATGTAGTCTGAACATTCCAACAACAAGTTTATTGGTTCCTTTTTTGATATACATATACATGGTACATGGAGCAAAAAGACCTGCCTCCGGACGTGCTCCTTCATTGTCAAACATATTGTAGGAAAACTTTAAATGGCAAAGAGAGTAGGTCCAGAAAGCATCATAGTCTGAGAGTATATCTTCAGCATCATCAGTGGATTCCATGAAGTTATGGAATCCTGCGATGAGATATCCTTTGTCGATGAAAGCAAGTTCAAATTTGTTTTGAAATTCAGCAATGAAATCCTCTATGTCTTCAGGTGCGTCAAATTCATATTCGAAATTGATCATTCTTTGTTCCGGAAGTTTTTTATACGGCATGTAAGATTTTTTACCACCTAACTCTTGTGCTATCAATTCATCCAGTGATTCAAATGTAGCAGTAAATTTCTCTCTTACTTCTTTGTCTTCTATACCCAGGATGTCTAACATCGTTTTAGGCATAAGGTGTCCAACATGAGTTTTGTTCTCATCAAGTTTTTTGTGTATCAGCATATTAAATGGAGCAAACCCCGCTATACGTGGATCAATATTTAGGAGTGGTAAAATGACTTCATCGTTTACTACAGGCATAAAACTGAGTACATCCAATACGGTTGAACCATACTTCGTTTCATACTGGTCATTCACTCTTTTATGCGGATCAGTAAGTTGAAAACCTATACCTTTTAGTTTCTGCTCTACAAGAGCATTGTATTTTTCCTGTACATCACCATCTATGGTATAGAAGACAGCCAGTGCATCATCATTTACGGCTGTGCTAGGAGTGCTTTCTTGTGCTGCAGTAGCGAAGAGTAGAGCAGGCAGAAGTAAGACAAAATATAGTATTCGTTTTTTAACAGTATTCACATGAATCCTTTGGACAAGTATTATATACTAGGATAGCACAGAATTTATAAATATGATAAATAGAAGTTATGAATTTTTGTCTAAGAAGTGTGAAACGCTACCAAAAGTGACTGACGGATTGAAAGAGATATAAGAAGGCAAAGTCCTCCTTATATCTAGTAGAGATAATTAGTTTTCTATAGCAATTGTTTTTACAGAATCACTTGTATTTTCTGCAACACTTTGAATTGATGCATTGATGTCGTTAGAAACAGTTTTCACTGCCTCACTTGAATTTGTATTGGTTGATTCTATAGAAGCTCTTGAATCATTAGAAACTGTTTTTACAGAATCATTTGTATTTTTAGCTACAGAATCTACAGAGTCTTTAGAGTCATTAGAAACAGTTTTTACAGAATCTCTAGAATCATCAGAAACAGTTTTTACAGAATCTCTGGAATCATTAGAAACAGTTTTTACAGAGTCTCTGGAATCCTCAGAAACAGTTTTCACAGAATCTCTAGAATCGTTAGAAACAGTTTTAACCGAATCAGTAGCATCTTTAGATACAGAGATTGTAGAGTCTTTCATATCAGTACTGATAACTGTACCACTGTCTTTCATATCGGCAGTGGTAGTTTTAAGTGAATCTTTAGCATCAGTTGATAGGTCAGTTGTTGTTTTAGCAATATCAGATGTTGTGTTTACTTCTACTGTTTTTATATCATCAGACACTTTTATAGAAGTATCTTTTGCATCTTTACTTACATTTGTAACTGTTCTTTCAGCACTTTGAGTTGTTTCAACTGTTCCGTCTTTCATAGTTGTAACAGAATCTTTAGCATCTTTACTCATACTGACAGCAGCCTCTTTCATATCTTTGAACATTTCATTAAAATCAAAGTCTTTTGCTTGCGCACCTGTTAATAACAAAGTAGCAACTGCTACTGATGTTGTAATTATTTTTTTCATTGTAGATCCCTTTTATAATTTTGTATCATTAATTATACTAATGATTATGTTAAATATAACTTAACGTTTATTATAAATAATATAATAAACGGTTATATTATAGAATATAAACTTATTTGTTCAGAAATAAAAATATTATATTTTTAATTAAGAAAATATTTAATAATGACTAAAGAAAACGCAACCACAGAAAAGGGCTGCATTTCTAGATCATTTATTTTTATTTTTCATGTGCTCTTGATACTCATCAGTAGTGATGGTTTTAACAGTGTCATTTAGATTTGTTGCGACAGAGTCTATAGAATCTTTAGTATCATTAGAAAGTGTTTTCGTTGCATCACTTGTATTTGAAGCTGTTGACTCTATAGAATCTCTAGAATCATTAGAAACGGTTTTAACAGAATTCTTTGTATTTTTAGCTACAGAATCTATAGAATCTTTAGAATCAGTAGACACATCTTTGATGGAGTCTGTTGAATCATTGGAAACAGTTTTAATAGAGTCTGTTGAGTCACTGGAAACAGTTTTAGTTGTATCCCTTGTATTTTCAGAAACCGTGTCTACGGAATCTTTATAGTCATTAGAGACAGTTTTCAAGGCACTGGTAGAATCAGAAGAAACAGCGGTAGCAGAATCTTTCATGTCTTCAGAAGCTGCAGTTGATGAGTCTTTAAGGGTTTTGCTTGTATTAGAGATAGAATCTTTCGTATCGGTAGATACAGAATTAACGGTATCTCTACTGTCTTTAGATGTAGAGGATTCAGCTGTTTTAAGATCATCAGACACTTTAACGGAAACGTCTTCGACATCAGAACTTACTGAACTTACGGTTCTTTCGGCACTTTTAGATGTGTCTACGGCTCCGTCTTTTACCGTTGTAACAGAATCTTT
>JAPHUJ010000343.1 GCA_026193735.1 Sulfurovum sp. | reverse complement strand
CAGCAAACGGGAAAGTAGTATATGATGTATCTACAAGCCAATTTTGGTCTAAAAATCCACAGTTTAAATTTGCATTTAAAGGTGCTGCAGCAGGTGATGAACTTTCAATCACATGGGTCGACCTTAAAGGTAATACTGTTACAGAATCTAAAAAAATCAAATAAAGATTTAACAAAACTATGCGACCTTTTGGTCGCATAGTTAGTGTAAAACTAACCCATGTACTTTTTGAGTTTATGGGTTAGTTTTATTATAATGATAAAGGTAAGTGTATGTTTCACTCTTTAATGACAGCACTTGTCATTCTTCTTTTTTTCTCCTCACCTTTATTTAGCGATACAGATAATATGGACATAGATCAGCTTGCTTTACATGCAAAGAAAGAAAATAAACACCTTTTACTTTTTTTTCACAAGGATGGATGCAGTTTTTGTGAGAAAATGCGCTATGTGACACTTGATGATGATACAATTGAAGACATGATAGATGCGTATTTTATTTTAGTTGATATTAATATTGATGAGGAGGGGAGTATACACCATCATGATTTTAATGGTAGTAAGCATGAGTATGCAAAATCATTAGAGATAGGGTTTTATCCCACTGTAGGCTTTATAGATGGTAATAATAGTATTGTGTATGGGGCAATAGGCTATCAAGATATTGAGACATTCTCTATTTTGTTAAAGTATATTTACAGCGGCAATTATAAAATCATGGAATGGGAAGATTTTCAAAGTAAAATGGAGTTTGAAAGTGAGGACTAGGACTAAAGTGCCTGATGTATTTCAAACCAATACACATTGCTTCTTGTAAGTGTAGCTTTTTTTCTTTGATTGAAGTGTTCTGTGATATCAAATCCTTCTGTACCTAAACCCTTTTTATACTCATTGATAAAAGAGGTATAGATCTCTTCTTTCATAGCAGTGATCTCGTAAGTCACTTTATCGTATATCAGATTTCCAACTTGTTCTTGTTCTCTGTGTGTTTCATTGAGATTGATACTCCCATAACGATCTTCTTTTGGGAGCGTCATGTTCATCTCTATATAGGCGCGCATAGAAGCCAGCATGTGTTCTAATTGTCTAAGAGGGACATCTGTAGCTTCAATGATAGTTGCTAGCTCTTGATTATAGCCCCAAGCACCAGAAAGAGCAAGGTCTGCATCAAAGGCGGACTTGATAACTTCTTTTAGATCGTTATCACTTTTAAGTTGCTCAAATTTGAACATGACTTAGAGACCCGCTTCTTGGATGGCTTCAGTTTGTGCATGTGAGATGAGAGGATCTATGAACAGTTTTAAATTACCGTTGTTCATAATATCATCTAATGCATATAGTGTTAATCCGATACGATGGTCGGTAAGCCTATTTTGTGGGTAATTGTAGGTTCTTATCTTTTCTGAACGGTCACCTGAACCGACTTGAAGTTTTCTTTGGCTTGATGTTTCATCAAGTTGTTTTTGAAGTTCTGCTTCATAGACTCTTGCTTTGAGGATTTTCATCGCTTTGTCTCTGTTTTTGTGTTGAGACTTTTCATCTTGTATGGCAGCAACGATACCTGTAGGTATATGTGTCAAACGTACAGCGGAATCGGTGGTATTTACTGACTGTCCGCCACAGCCGCTTGAACGGTATACATCCATTTTGATTTCATTTGGTTTGATGTCTATCTCTACATCATCAACTTCAGGGATAACAGCTACCGTAATGGCCGAAGTATGTACTCGTCCCTGCGTTTCCGTATCTGGCACACGTTGAACACGGTGTGTACCCGCTTCATATTTGAGCTGAGAATACACGCCTTTACCTTTGATCTGGGCTATAAGTTCTTTGTACCCACCAGCGGTACCATCATTGGTACTGATGATATCTATTTTCCATCCCATCTGTTCTGCATAGCGTGAGTACATTTTAAAGACATCAGCCACAAAAAGTGCACTCTCATCTCCTCCTGCACCTGCACGCAGTTCAAGAAAAATATTTTTGTCATCATTTTTGTCTGTAGGTATCATGAGTATTTTTATCTCATCTTCTAAGGCAGGAAGCATGGGTTCCAGTTCACTTAACTCTTCTTTTGCAAGGTCACCAAGCTCTGCATCACCCAAAAGTTCTTTATTCTCTTCAATGGCATCAGCTGTTTCTACGTAGAGGTTTGCCTTTTCCACTAGAGCACTAAGATCTGACTGTTCTTTGCTTAGGTCAGTCATGCGCTTAATGTCACTCGCGATATCTGGAGAACTTAAGAGTTCACTGAGTTCGTTGTATCTATTGATGAAAGGTTGAAGTTTTTCTTTGAACATAGGTGTTCTTTGTGTTAGATTGGGTTTTAATGAAGGTGTATCGAGACTGCTTATGCAGCTTCGATAGCATTTACCATTTTATGAAGACGGCTTACTTTTCTAGCAGCAGTTGT
>JAPHUJ010000105.1 GCA_026193735.1 Sulfurovum sp. | reverse complement strand
GTAGGAACACCTTCTGCTACTTCACCTAACTCTTCAAGTATCTCATCCATATTTTTTCCCTGAGCCAGTCCCAGTCCTACCCTGTAGTTTCTTGAGAGTGTAGAACTGGCTGTAAGAAACAGATCACCGGCACCACCCAGGGAAAGAAACGTTTCTGTTTTTGCCCCAAAAGCTTCTCCAAAACGGGTCATTTCCACTAAACCTCTTGAGATGAGTGCTGCTCGTGCATTATTTCCCAATCCTAAGCCCTCACACACCCCGCCTGCTATCGCAATAACATTTTTATAGGCACCCGAGACTTCTGCCCCGACTACATCATCACTTACATACCCTTTGATAAACTTTGGCAAAGCATCTGCATAGGTTTGTGCCAGTTCTTTATTTACTGAGCTAATCTTAAGTGCAGTAGGGAGTGACTTTTGTACTTCTGCCGCAAAAGAAGGACCAGAAATAAAAGCAAGTCTATCCGCAGATACAAATGCCCCATAGACTTCATTTAGAAAGGCTCCTGTACTTGTTTCTATACCTTTGGCTGCGACAAGTATCTTTTGTCCATGATCCACAAAATTTTCTTCCATCCATCCACGAACAAACTGTGCAGGAATAGCCATAACCAGGTATTCATATTTCAAAGCTTCACTCATAGGAACAAAGTTTTCCAACTCTTTAATATTACGGGAAGAGATAACTACATCATTATCTTGACTATAAGCATGATACAATGCCTGTCCCCATTTACCCGCTCCTATAATGGCTAATTTCATACTATACTCTCCTTTTTTTTATCTCTTTTTCAAAAGCTTTCAACTTCTCTTTATCTCCTATACAGACAATCGTATCTCCCGTATCGATCTTATGATTTATACCTGCTGTGATAAAAATAAAGGCATGCCCCAATTCTTTATCTATCATACCCAGCAACAAAACACCAAAAGGTGAAAAATCAATCTCATCAGTCATTCTGCCAATTAAAAAAGAATCTTCAGGTATAAGCATCTCCTGGAAACTAATGCCATCTTTTTCTGTCACAAATTTTTCTAAGATTTTAGTGGCTACAGGTCTATTTAGAATATTATGAATTTTATTGGCACTTACTTCATAAAGATCTATCACTTTATTGGCACCTGCCATTTGGAGTTTTTTTGTTGTATGTATAGAGTCAGAAAGAGCAAGAATATAGCACTCCGTATACAAAGAACGCAAAGAGAGTGTTAAAAAAACATTTAAATGTGCATCATCCATTACACATACGATCTGTTCATATTTATCAGGGTTCAAAGCCCTTAACTCTTCATCTTCAGTTACATCTATATGTAACGCATCTTCAAATCCGTCTTCTTTTGCAGCTGTATAAAAATCAAGTGATGATTCAATCACTTTAACACTCAATCCATCTTCATGAAGCCCTTTTGCTATAAATTTACCATGCTTGCCATATCCAAAAAGCAATATTTTTTTAGAGAACACTAGACATTTCCTTCATGAAGCGTTTTAAAATAATCCAAACTAATCTGTCGTCCCATGACAAGAAGTATATCATGACTTTCAATACAGGTGGAGAGAGAAGGATTAAACATGAATTCTCCTTCTCTTTCTATACCCATAAAAAGTAATTTACTTTTTTTAAAATTTAACGCTTCAATATTTTTACCGATCAAAGTTGGATAAGTATTTACATGAAGTTCATCAATACGCGCAATATTTTTTCCTGTTAAAATAGCATGTATAGCCTTGTGCATTGTTGGCTGTGTTATAGCTGTATGTATCATTGTATTTGCTACCACATTAGGTAAAAGTACATGATCGACACCGGCATATTCATATTTGCTTGCCATAGCAGAGCTACTTGCTCTGGCAATCACTTTTATTTTATGTGATATACTTTTGGCATTCAACGCTATATAGATATTTTCTACATCATTATCCGCTAAACACAGCATTGTAATTTTTGCATGTTCTATATTAAATTTTTGTAGTGTGTCATGACGACTTGCATCTTCATGGATAGCTCTATAACCATCTTTTATGGCTAGTTGCACTTTTTCAAAGTTATTGTCTAAAATAATATAATTTGACATCTCTATTTCATTTTGTCTAAAAAACATTTTAGCCATCTGCCCATATCCGCAGATCAAAAGAAAAGATTTATTTTTATTGATCTGCTCTATGATCCGATTCTCTTTAAGTTCACTCAATTTTTCAGAAAAAGCAGAAACAATGACCGATGTAGAAAAAGATATCATAGCAATACCACTAATAATAATTAATATCGATATGGTTCTGCCTTCCCCAGTAACAGGAGATATATCCCCATACCCTACAGTTGAGATAGTCACCAATGCCCAATAGATAGCATCAAAAAGAGATTCAATATGAGGATTGATTCTTTCTTCTAACACATACATAGCAATACCCGAAACCATTACAATGAAAAAAAGTAGAAAAAGTAAGGTTAAGAGTTCAAATTTTTTATTTGAAAGTACTTCCATGAATTGCTTAATACTTTTAGTATAACGCAGGAGCTTTAAAACCCTAAAAAGAACAAAAATACGTAAAATTCTAAGTGGTCTGTAGGCAGGAAGAATAGCCAAAATGTCGATCAATGCAGCAGGTGTCAACATGTATTGAAACTTTTCTGCCAATCCTTTTTTTAAGGGTGTCCAGAGAGAAAAGTCTCTTTGAAGATAGCGTGCATCATTATATTCTTGAATAATATGCCCACTCAAATCATTGTGCACCCAAAGACGCAAAAGATACTCTATAGCAAAAACAAAAGAGACAAAATATATATCATAAAGATCAAAGTACTCATGAACAGGATTTTTCACTTCATAAATAAGGATAAACACTGAAGTGATAATAAGAAATATAATCGTAATATCTATGTATTTTTTATGCGGATTGTCGGGATTGGTTAAAATATCGCGTATAAAATCTTTTATCGATCTATAGCGTTTTGAACCATTAAGAAAAAGGGCAAAAGACAATAATATCTGTTTCATCATACCCTCCTATACTCGTTATTCCTGGGGTAAAAGCCCAAGAATGTCATATCAAACTACCCTAGTCTCTCTTGGAGTAACTTATTTACCTTACCAGGGTTTGCAGACCCTTTACTGGCTTTCATCGTTTGGCCAACGAAGAAGCCAAAGAGTTTGTCTTTACCACTTTTATACTCTTCTACTTTGTCCGGGTTTGCAGCCAATATCTCATCAATGATCGCCAAGATGGCTCCATCATCACTCACCTGAGCAAGTCCAAGCTCGTTGATAAGTGCATCAATGTCACGACTCTCATTTTCCATCATATAGTCAAGGATCTCTTTGGCGCCTGAGCCAGAAATTGTATTGTCAGAAATTTTAGATACAAGTGTGCCCAATGTCTTGGCATTTACAGGCGTATTTTCCATAGAAAGCCCTGCTTTATTCAAACGGCCTAGTAACTCTGATGTCAACCAAGTTACTGCAGTTTTTGCTACAGCACCATTTTCCAGCATTTCTTCAAAGTAATATGCCATTTCTTTGTCTGACGTAATGACATGTGCATCATTAGACTTAATACCAAGCTCTTCAACATAACGTTTTACTTTAGCATCTGGCAGTTCAGGCATGATCTTTGCCTCCGCTATCATTTCATCAGTCACAATAAGCGGACGCAGATCCGGATCCGGGAAATAACGGTAATCTGCTGCTTCCTCTTTCCCTCTCATGGACTTTGTTACACCTTCATCCACATTCCAAAGACGTGTTTCCTGGTGTACTTCCTTCTCATAAACACCATCTTCATATGCTTCAGTTTGTCTTTGTACTTCATACGCTATGGCAGCAGCTACAAATCTGAATGAGTTGATATTTTTTATCTCAACTCTCGTACCAAATGCTTCCTGACCTTTAGGACGGATGGACACATTCACATCACATCTAAACGACCCCTCTTGCATATTTGCATCACTTATGTCAAGGTATCGCACCGTGGAGTGAAGTTTTTTCAAGTATGCTACTGCTTCATCAGAAGATCTCATATCAGGATCGGAAACGATCTCAAGCAGTGGTGTACCTGCACGATTCAAGTCTACTTTGGAGTAATCACCCTCATGCATGTTCTTCCCTGCATCTGCCTCAAGATGTGCCTGAGTCATTCCGATGCGTTTTTGCGTACCATCTGCAAGATCTATAAACAATTCACCTTTTTGTACGATCGCTTTAGTCAGTTGTGTGATCTGATAGGCAGAAGGACTGTCAGGATAAAAATAAGATTTTCTATCGAAAGTAGAAGTATGATTTACATTTCCATTGATCGCATATCCTAATCTCATTGCCTTGATAGCAGCTTCTTTATTGACAACAGGCAAGGCACCTGGAAGTGCTAAACAAGTAGGACAGGTATTCATATTTTGATGCTCTGCAAAAGAGGTAGGACAAGAGCAAAAGAGTTTTGTTTTAGTGTTAAGCTGAACATGAACTTCAAGACCGATGACGGTTTCAAACATAGTGAGTATCCTTCTAAATCATACGTGATATAATTGGAATTATTATATCGTTTTTGTTATTTAGGATTGATGAGACTCTTCATCAGGGTCCTTATATTTGTCTCGATACAATACAAGCCATTTACATTTCTACTTTTAAAGGATTATATGTTTGGATGAGAAACAAAGACAGGAATAACAAGGATATCCACATATTAAAGTTTATTTTTTTATGATCCGTACATCTCCAAAGAAGATCAGATCTTTTAAAACGGCTTTATCTACTAAGCCCTCTTTGTCTATAATGACAGCAAGTTCACCTTTTTTACTATGGTACAGTTTACGGTGCATCACTACAGTACTGTACCAGTCTCCTTCTTTGCCTTTTCCAAGAAGGCTTTTCATCTGTTTTAAAGATTTCTCTGAAGGTATAGCAATATCTACACGTCCATTTTTTCGGTCTGCACCTATAGCTTTAAATTGATACTTTTTTTCTGTATATTTATGTTTGATATGTTTAGGAAGGTTCAGAAAAAGTGTCATCATGTCATCTTTTCCGTAATAATCAAGTGTCACTGTTCTATTTTCTATGAGTTTATCGTATTTCCATCTTTTGTACTGACGCGTAAGCTTCTTTTTTCTATGGTTAACCCTGTAGATCGTCGTGCTTGTATAATTACCATATGATTTTATCATCTGATACATATCTGTCACCAGTAAACCATTGATGACATGCCCTTTGGAGATATGTCTCTCTTTTAGGTTGTCTGTTACTGCTTTGGCAATGCCTACAGCAGACACATTTGCATCCAAAATATAAAAATTTTGCTCAGAAGTAAGTGTGGCATGTACTTTACCTACTTCACCTACAATGCCAAACTCAACAGAATAATCTGCTTTTATATTTTTGGCATTTAAAACAGTTGAAAAAAAGAGTAAATAGATAGTGATAAAAATAAAACTGATCCGTAACATCTTTTAGCCTCTGAGATAACAAATAGAAGCTAAGTTAGTTAGATAGCTGATCATTGTGGAGTGCTGTTTTCTTTTTGGATGAGAAGTTTTTCAAGTAGTGCAGTTTGCTTTTTAAGTTCCAAATATTTCTCTTGACCCGTGATAATATGTTCAAGTAAAAGGATAGATACCATGCCGGGTAATGCGCCCATAAATGCCGATACTATAGCAAAGATCAGATTCTCTTGATAAAAAATGAGAAATGAAGTAATAGCACCCAGCAGGACAGATGCCCATGCTACGCCCAAGAGAAAGTTGACTACAAAACTTAGAGGTCCATTTTGCAGTCTCATAAGTAATGGTCCGGGATGATCTTAGTGATCATCTTCCATAGCTACGGCACCTGCAAGATATACGTAGATAAGGATCATAAATACAAACGTCTGAAGCAATGCAGAGAACGTAAGTAAAAGGTATGCAGGAAGTGGTGCAATGAAAGGCACCAACATAAGAAGTACCCATAAGAACAGATCATCACCCTTAATGTTACCGAAAAGTCTGAATGAAAGTGAAATGATCCTTGAAATATGAGAAACAATTTCGATTGGGAACATTAACGGTGCCAGTATTTTCACAGGACCGGCAAAGTGCGCAAAGTATTTTACAACACCATTTTCTTTGATACCTTCATAGTTGTAGTAGAAAAACACCAAAAGTGCTAAAGGTAAAGTAACGTTGATGTTTGAAGTTGGAGACTCAAACCCTGGAATAATACCAATAACGTTTGAAACAAATATAAACAGTCCAACCGCTGCAACAAGCGGAAGATACTTTCTAGCAAGCTCTTCACCGATCACATCTTTACCCATAGCGATCGCACCACCAAGGTACGCTTCCATGACATTTTGTGTACCTGTCGGTACCGCTCTAAGACTCTTTGTTGCTATTTTTGCAATAGCCATGATAATAATTGCCACTAAAACCAAGTGTGCAACAAACATTATTGGTCCGTGACCAAAAACAGCACCCAGGTAAGTAAATACACCTTCCATAAAACATCCTCTTGTAAGTTTAATATTGCCGGATTATACCCTTTTACACCTTAGATTTAGAGTAATTTTTCCTGTCCTAAACGATAAAGTGCAAAATCATATTTGATGGGGTCTGTTTCATCAAAAGTACGTAAGGTATCTGTCAATTCTATACTTGCTTTCATATCGTAGGTTTTACGTTTGAGCAGTCCTAAACGACGAGAGACGTGAAATGTATGCGTATCTAAAGGCATGAGTAGATCTTTTTTATCTATTT
>JAPHUJ010000226.1 GCA_026193735.1 Sulfurovum sp. | reverse complement strand
AGTTTCGTTTTGATACGGATTGTCACATAGAAAGAGCGGGGGATAAACTTGGTATACCAGGTGAACAGTTTGACAGGATCTTGGTCTCTGCAGCTGCTGATGAAACGCCAGAAGAGCTCTTCTTACAATTAAATATTGGTGGGATATTGGTCATACCTATAGGAGAGTCTATTTTTAAATTTACAAAGATCTCAGAAACAGAAGTTAAAAAAGAAGAATTTTACGGATTTGTTTTTGTACCATTGATCTATTGATCATTTACTTACCTTTGAATTTTGCTGCCAAAATCGGTGAGAATAAACTGACTACCAATACAATGATAAACAGGTTACCGTCCATTATATTGAATACTTGGGATATACTGGACCATGATTTCCCCATCACATAATGACCAAATACAAATTCAAATATAAGTGTCATTACAACCCATTGAACTCCAATGAAAAAGTAAGCAAGAGTGTGATGTTTTTCAATGAGTGGGAAAAAGACATACGTCACTATAAAAACAATTATCGAAAGCATTATGCCACTAACTGATACAGCCATGAGTTGACCTAAAATAGAGACTAAAACATTTTCTCTAAAGATACCATTCATGATAGCAAAGAGAGCTATAATAACCCAAATAATACCTGCTTTAAGAAAAAGATTGACCGTCATATCTGACTCCTTGCTATTGATGTATAGAAATATTATCTCCGATTATTGCTTTATTTTAGTATTTAAATGATGCGAAGGTGTTTTGTTCGTATTGTAGATGATATGCTATAATCTTCCCATGAATATCACAGAAAATCTACATAAAGCCAAACAACTGTTAGAAGAAGCAGATGCTATATTTATTACTGCAGGCGCAGGGATGGGAGTAGACTCTGGATTACCTGACTTTAGAGGAGTGGAAGGATTTTGGAATGCCTATCCCAAGGCAAAAGAGTTGGGGCTTCATTTTGAAGAGATGGCAAATCCTGAGTGGTTTGAATCTGACCCACATTTAGCCTGGGCTTTTTATGGTCACAGGCTTCATCTTTACCGTGATATCTTACCGCATGAGGGCTTTAAGAAGCTTCTTGAATTGTCTAATACTAAAAAATATGGAGCACATATCTTTACCTCAAATGTCGATGGTCAGTTTCAAAAAGCAGGCTTTAAAGAGGAGAGGGTGATGGAGTGCCATGGTTCCATCCATTATATGCAATGCATTGATAATTGTCAGGGAATACTTTGGAGTTCAGATGATACGGTCATAGAAATAGACAAGGGCTTTAAAGCCAAAGAACCTTTACCTTCATGTCCTTTTTGTGGAGCCATGGCACGACCAAACATACTGATGTTTGGTGACTTTGGTTGGGAGTATGCCCGTACCAATGGACAAAGAGAGAGACTTTCTTCATGGATAGATAAACTGGAAACAGAGGGTGCGAAACTTACTATTGTAGAAATGGGAGCAGGAACAGCTGTACCTACTGTACGAAAGACTTCTGAGCAGATAGCCAAAAGATTTGATGTGCCTCTCATACGTATCAACCCTAGAGAGAGTTTCGGAGCTGAGATAGAATTGCCTATGGGAGCTATTGAAGCTCTGAGTCAGATCATTTAATTTCGTCATCCTCCGGTCAAGCCGGAGGATGATGAAAGCATTTTATAAAGGAGTCTTTTTGCGTTGTTTTTCTTGTTCTAAATTAAGTTTTAATATCATCTGTAAAACATGCGAGAAACAACTCTTTGTACCAACAATAAGTACTCGAAAAATAGGGACCCTCGATG
The DNA here is from genome assembly GCA_026193735.1 of Sulfurovum sp. GTDB lineage: Bacteria > Campylobacterota > Campylobacteria > Campylobacterales > Sulfurovaceae > Sulfurovum. The sequence goes on along the minus strand of JAPHUJ010000226.1, from coordinate 3,386 downwards.
TCATTAGTTTTTTTAAATACTCCAGCCTTGAAACATTACTTCATAGCAAACACAAACCGGAAGGCTACCGCATTTACAAAGCATTGGCCAAGATGACGATGAAGCCGTTCATTGAAGAATTTGTAGAGTCTGACGATAGAGATGTATATATCGTAGGTATAGATGAATATGTTAGAAGTGGCTACGCACATGTGGCGTTGCTTACACGAGTGATGAGAACTAAGCACTCCATACCGCAACACAGTTCACTTATGGCACAAAACAGGGTGAATTATTCTGGGAAAAGTTTGCAGTTCCGCCTGGAACATCCAAGAGATTTTGTGTACAATGGAAAGTCAAACATAGATGTAATACTTGTAGATGACATCATCACTACAGGTATCACGCTACAAGAGGCACAAAATGTACTGATGAATCATGGAGTGAATGTACTCTTTGCTTTGACACTGGCAGATGTGGAAGAATAATATACGCTTATATTATTATCATATAGGTGATCTTGGTGAACAATATATATTTTAAATTTTGGATCGTTGGAAAAAGTACTTTTTACGCTAAGTAGAAAATTATTTTATAGATGCTAACATATAATAAATTATAAAATGGTTGTGAGAATTAGATATTATATTCGTCAGTTCGGATATATGAATAGGATTTTCTTATTCAAAATCAAGGGAAAAAATGGAGAATAAAATTCTAGATTCGTCCAATAATGAAACATTATTTACCGGAGGAACATCGCGTTTACGTCTCTTTTTTCTTCTACCCTTATCAATCACTATTCTAATCATTATTTTTGCGCTAAGTCTGATACTTTATCATTATAAAAACAGTGAGATCTACAATGAAACCGTACATATCAATGTTCCACTAGAGGATTTGTATAATGAAAATATTCGCTATGATGTACAAGCGCTGCAGACGATCATGCGTGCATTAGCACAAGATGAGAAATTATACGATGCACTGGCACGGAAGAACAGAGAATTGTTATTGCGCCGTGCATCACCTATTTTTGAGGATATTAAGCAAAGTTTTAATATCACGCATTTGTATTTTACGGGGACAGATAGCGTAAACATTCTGCGTGTGCATGCCCCATTGCGCTACGGTGACGTCATCGAGCGTATTACTATGCATCAGGCAGAGAAAAGCGGTTTGGCAGCGTATGGTGTTGAATTGGGACCCTTGGGCACGTTTACTTTGCGTTTTGTAGATCCTTGGTATGATCAAAACACACATAAGCTTATCGGCTATGTCGAACTGGGCATGGAAATTGATCATGTTATAGATAAATTACGGAATATTTTAGGTGTACAAGTTATTGTTCTGGTCAATAAAGAGTTTCTTGACCGGAAAAAGTGGGAGAGTGGAATGCGTGCACTCGGACTTACTCCTCACTGGGATCGCTTTTTAAACGTGGTGGAAAGTGAACAAGGAATGAACACGATTCCACGTTTGTTGGCTGAACGTCTTGTGCATGGTGATAAGATTACAAATAACAGCATACTGAAATCGGTTGAGAAAAATCTTGCATATCGTGTAACCATTCTTCCTCTGCAAGATGCGACTGCTCGTTCTGTAGCAAAGATCATACTGCTTGCAGATATCTCTGATGAGCTAAGCGAATCAAATAAAATGATCTATATGGGTTCTGCTATTGTACTTATTCTGGGTGTTATGCTGATCTTCTTCTTCTACTGGTTGGTTGGTCGAATCGGTCGGCATATTGAAAAGGATGAGCAGGCACTGCATGACCTTGCCACGCATGATGGTTTAACCGGTTTATATAATCACCGGTTTTTTTACAAAAAATTTCAAGAAGAGCTAGAACGTGCACGTAGGTTCAATCACACTGTTTCACTGCTCATGCTTGATATTGATCACTTTAAGAGTGTCAATGATACCTATGGTCACCAAGCAGGTGATGCAATTTTGAGTGCTTTAAGTGAGCGCCTAAAAAATTGTGTTCGTTCTATAGACTGGGTATGCCGATATGGCGGCGAAGAGATAACGGTAATACTGCCTGAGACTGATAAACTTGGGGCTGAACAGGCAGCGGAAGAGCTACGTATCCTGATAGAGCAGAATCCTTTTGATATAGGCAATGATCAGTATATAAACATTACCGTCAGTATCGGTATCGCTACGTATCCTTTAGATGCGCAAGAAGTTCCATTGCTCATTTCGGCTGTAGACACAGCTTTATACCAAGCAAAAGAGGACGGTCGAAACCGCGTATGTGCCTATTCTCTAACCAAAAACCTAGAGGAAAAAGATTGAGTAAAAATCAAGCTATTACTTGATAGAAACCTTTTAAAATATATAAAGTTATAAAGTTTTGATTTTGTTTGATAGATATATAAAATCATATTATCCATATCAAGATCCTGAATGGCTAATATATAATTTCATCTCCAACTGTTATGATACCACTCTGCAGAATAACAGCCCTATGTCCACCGATGTACTTCAATCCTTTCATAATATCTTCATCTAGAAGTCTGGAAAGATAACGACAGGGAGGGCAGGTACGTACGATGCGAAACTTGACTGTACCGATAGTAAATATTTTATTTTCCAAAAGTAAAGCATCGAAGTTTTTAATAATAAGGTTTCTACGCAGGTCTAAAAAGTTTAAAGAACTGCCTAAGCGGCTATTACATTCAGTAAGAGTTTCATATGGGAGTATGCTTATCTCTCTTACATTTTGAGAGAGTTGAGGCTTGTTGAATGTACCTTGTTTGTAGAAATAGCGGTCCCCTTCTAAACCTTTACCTTGCACTGCACGCACAGAATCTACAGTATGTAAAGATTCTTTAGCTTTCTCTCCAATGATAATGGAATGTAGAATCATAGTTTTCATACTATATTTTAGCACATTCAAGAGAGTCCATCACTAGCCATGAGGCTTAATCTTCAAGAGGGAAGTGTAGAGATACTGATTGTGATGCTTTAAAAAGTGCCTGAGATGCGATAGAGACACTACGATTTGTATTTAGCAAAGAGACAACTTTTTTCTCATTTATATCTTTTTGGCTAACTGATAAAGTTGCCTCTTTCATAATTTGCTGGTTTCCTTCTTCTACTTTACTGAATTTCTCCACGCATTTTTCGGCAGACCACTCTTCTTCCATATAATTAATATAAATAAGTATCGCATAGACAAGGTTTTTTCGAATCGAATCATAAATACCAAGGATCGTCTCATTGTCGCTTTCGGAGAATTCATTGATATTGTTTTTAATATCTTTTAGAATTTTTGCTGCATAGACACTTTCTCGTACTGATGTCAAAAGTGTATCAAGGCTTTGTCTCTCTTCCGGCGTCAGAGTCTGCTGATTCAATACAGCAACGAATTCAAAGATCTTGATCTCAATCTCTTT
>JAPHUJ010000111.1 GCA_026193735.1 Sulfurovum sp. | reverse complement strand
AGAACAAATATTAAAACTACCGGAAGGCTCACTCAAAGGTACAAAACCACAGCCAAACTTCTTTAAACTTGTTGAAGGAGATGTAATGATGCATTACCCTTATGGACGCTTGTTTACTGTAGAAAACCTTGAAGAAGAAGCTATACGATTTGCGGCAAAAGACATTGCTCCAACTGGTTTGCTTCCAGGGAAAAAGACAAATAAAGCTGATGGAGTTGCAGGCCTCATAGAAGCACCTTTTGCGGAGGAAATAAACTTAACTGGTGCCAGACGTTATGCCTGGATACAAGTAACAGAGATTAAGAAAACCTATGTAGAAGAAAAAGCCCATTATGAACTTAGTTTTGTATTGCCTAAAGGATGTTATGCGACAAATGTCTTAGATGTTTTAAGAGGTGGAAGATCCTAAGCTCAATCGGCATTTCTCATTAACATTAAAAAGTTTTCACACTTATTTCACGATTCTATGCTATCATTATTATGTAAAATTATAATATAAAGGAATCTAAAATGGTAAGAAGAAAACTTAAACTCATAGGTGCAATAAGCATGATCTCTTCAGCATTGGTCTTTAATGCATGTACACCACAAGAACGAACCTTTGCCTCAGGGGTTGGGGTGGGTGTTATTGCGGCATCCGTATTTAGTTACCCTCATTATTATGACCGACCATACTATTACTATAGTGGTAGATATTATTATGGTGGACATTATCGTGATGGATATTATTTCTATAAGGGACAAAGATTTAGAAATGGGCACTACTATCATAATGGATACAGATACCATAATAAACGTCGTTATCGTGCAAGAGTAGGTCAGTATGGCTATTATCAAAATAGAGAACAATATAATAATCGCAGATATTATAGATAAACACTAAATAGAATAATAGATCGAAGTAAAAAAGAGGAAGTAAATTATTGAATATTATCTTAGGTACAACAGAAAAGGGGTTCTCGTTGGTAATCGAGTCAACAATGTTTTTCTAAAAGGAGGAAGAATAAAAAAACTGCCATACCTAAGATAAGTTTGAAGTATAGCCAAATAAGATAAAATTAGTCTTAATTAAAAACTTATAACTATAATTTGTTTAAATTATTTTTTAACCCAATATACAAGCCAATTTTTCATCTTAAAATGTCTTGTGTAGAAGATATTCTTTAACTATATATAGATAATACATTAGGGTATTGATGAGATATTTGGAAGATTAGCTATTATTTATTATCAGTGCAAGAGTAATGAGTGATAAATTCATGCTTAACACAAGTATCAGAAGTATTTTGTCATTTTTGTTCCATTCACCTATACCTAGAAGTTCTGATAGTATTTTTTTCATTGTGTTGCATTTATCATACGTTTTAATGTTGTGCCATCATCATAGTGGTAGATAACTTGTATAAGGACTCCACGCTTATTACATACTTCCTCTGTGTATAGTAGTGTTCTTTTCATTGTTTGATCCATATTTTTAATTTATTAATTAGCATAATAACAATATGGATGTCACATTTATGTCACATTTATTTATTAAGTTTTCTGTGTTCTACATATCCTTAGCATACAAGCCAATTTTCCATCTTAAAAATCTCCTCGGTAGATGGCATTCCTTTCCATCCGTTAGATTCCAAATACATCATTTTATTTCCAAAATATCCTACGATGTACTTTTCTTTATAAATAGGAAATGTCCCCGAATGAAACATTGCAAAAATATCTTCATAGTTTCGAGCCGTTTCATAATATGAAAAATCAAAACTATGTAACGCTATCATCGCCGTTTGCAGCATCTCATTTTTATGCATAGAACTACTGAGTACATAGTAAGAGGGGTAGGGTACTGCCGGATTGTCAAGTAAGTCGCAGATATAAAATCTTTCTTTCTTTTTATTGTTATACATGATGGCATTGTAAAGTATGTAGAACAACATTGGTGAAAATATGTCATATTGACATATTTTTACTCTGAAGTAGGGGGGGGTTGGAAAAGGTTAGGCTATCAAGAGCCTATATCTCTTGATATATCTACGTTATAGGCATATAAGACGATGACTCAAGGGATCGGCGTACAAACTCTTCGAACTCAATTGAACTACAAACTTTGGAGACTGATCATTATACTAGTTTAAATACTCAAAGCATTAATTTTTTTATAGACATACATACTAAGTGTTCATATATTAAAACTTATCTTCCGGATCAAAAATATAATAACGGTTTTTACCAGACAACTTTGCTTGATACATAGCTTGATCCGCTTGTTTAATGATCTGATCCACATCTAACTCTTCATTTTGCGGATAAAATGTCACTCCAATACTTGCGGAAACATTTATAAGTAAATCATCAATAGGAACTGGTTCCTCTATGATCTCAAGTAAACGCGTTAAAAATGAGATAACTGAGGTTTTATCTGAAACATCTATCAACAAAGTAATAAATTCATCACCACCAATACGAGAAATACTATCACTTGCACGAAGTAATTTACTCATCCTCTGTGCTAGTAATATAAGTAGTTTATCGCCAATATCATGTCCATATGTATCATTTACTTCTTTAAAACCATCAAGATCTATGTATACAACAGATATTAGTTGTCCTCTACGAGTAGCCTGCGATATGGCCTGCTGCAAACGATCATAAAATAAAACACGATTTGGTAATTTTGTTAACATGTCATAATGAGCAATATGTGCAAGTTCTTCTTGCTGCTGTTTCTGGAGTGTGATATCTGTAAAAAGAGCAACATAGTTTTGTACTACTTTTTTATTATCATAAACAGCACTGATCGTTAAATGCTCAACATATTCTTCTCCACTCTTTTTTCTATTCCAGAGTTCACCTTGCCAAACACCATCTTGTTCAAGCGTATTCCAAAGTTCTACATAGAAGTTCCCATCTTGACGTCCTGATTGAAGGATATTTGGATTTTTACCGATCACTTCTAAATGTGAATAACCCGTTATGTCAACAAATGCTTGATTGACATCAATAATATTTTTATTGATGTCTGTAATAATAATTCCTTCACGTGCATAGGTAAAGACACTGGCTGAGAGTTTAAGTTTATCTTCCGACTGCTTACTTTCTGTTATATTTCGTGCAAAACCCACAGTACCAAAAACACTTCCCTCTGTATCCAAAATAGGAGCTTTATACGTTTCAAACCATTTTCGTTCGCCATCATCTT
>JAPHUJ010000093.1 GCA_026193735.1 Sulfurovum sp. | reverse complement strand
TTATACTTTTCATCAAAAGTAATATGATTCCATATGTTTCGATTTCCTTAGTAAATAATGTCACTATCCACACTGCAATGACGGAAACACTCATCTGTGTTATTATAGGTTTAACAAATACTACAAATGATAATTTAATTTCACGTGATGCAAACAAAATATTCAAAGAGACGCCCAATGTTGCCACTGCAATTAACCCATAAAGATACCCCTCTATACCCCATAAAAAACCAACATACAAATTAATACTCTGCAATATTTTTTTGTAAATCTCAACTTGAAGAAAAGCTTTAGAGTTTCCACGACTGCTTAATATATTGACCAGTAAAGCACTTACAGGATAGGAAAAAGCACTCAATACAAGTATTTTGAAGAATTCTACAGAAGGCAGCCACTTTTCTGTAAATAACAAGACGATCAACTCTTCGGATATCAGGTACATAACACCCAATAGAAAAAAGACAACAAAACAGATGATTCCCAATACTTTTATCACTATTCGCTGAAATCTTGGTAAATCCTTTTGCACTTTACTCAGAACAGGAAACAGTACAGCCATTATACTGCCAGAAGAAAATTGAAGGATCATCTCATTTAATCTTTTTGCCTGATCAAAAAAACCCAAGATCGCTGGGCTGAACAACTTTCCTATAATAATGATATCAAGATGGGTAAACACTGTCTCAAGAAATCCGGATAAAAACATACGAAATCCAAATCCCCACAGTTGCCTTAATGCCTTGAAAGAAAACAACAAAGAAGGCACCCATTTTGATGCACTCCAGACAAATATATTGTAAAATATTCCTCTAGATAATGCCTGGGCAACAAGACTCCAAACCCCTGCACCATAAAGGCCCAATGCTATCCCGGTTATACCGCTTAATACAGCAGCAGAAACTTCTGCTTTTGCCAAAGCAGCATAATTTAGTTCTTTACGTAATTTATTGGTCTGCACACTGCTGAAGGCATTGATCACAAATAACAATGCTATAACCTGTGTTATAGCAATAAGTTGTTTATTATCGTAAAAATCACTTATCCATGTAGCGGAACAAAAAGTAATTAAAGCTAGGACTCCACCAATAAATATATTAAAATAAAATACAGAGGAATAGTGAACCGGTAATATTCTACGACGCTGGATCAAAGCTCCACCCAGTCCTACATCTGTAAAGATCATTGCAACCAACACTATGACCATAATCATCGCGATCAAACCAAAGTCAGATGGTTGAAGTATTCTCGCAAGAAAAATCGTAACTATAAAAGTAGTTCCATACCTAGCTATCTTTCCGGAAAAATCCCAAATAAGTGCATTTAGACCTCTTGATTTCAAATTATCCATTAGTTATTCCAATAACAAGTATCAAAAAAACATATTCGTTTCCCTATACTCAATGATGTAGTGATAATTAATATAAATTCTTTATTTTTCACTTTATATGATTCCTTTAAAGTATGCTCACGAAATGCATTGATCCAGTATATTTCTATTTATTAACACTATTTTTTTAGTCATCTTTATATAATTCATAAATATCTTTTTTACAACCCCTAACTTATAAAAAATATTTTACTAATATCAAACTATTCAGTTTTTAATCTCCCAACCATCTGTTCTTCCAATTCTTCTCTGTCTAAATATGGCTTCATATCTTCAAATGGTCTATTATAATCCAATAATGGTGTAACTACCATTGCTTCACTTGCTATTTGAATATCAATGATCTCACACTCATCATTTTGCATACACTTTTTAATAATACTCTCAAGTTCATTAATATTAGATGCCTGATAACTCTTTATGCCATAAGCTTCACCGATTGCTTTAAAGTCAGGAGCACTATAATCTTTTTTAGTACCAACATAATTACGATCTAAAAATTCATCTTGCATTGTTGAGACCATATATAAACTCGCATTATTGAGAATAAACACTTTAATGGGGAGATTTCTAGAATATACAACTTCAAACTCTTGACTATTCATCTGGATACCTCCATCGCCGGCAATGACAATGGCACGATGCCCTGTACCTATAGTTGCTCCGATGGCTGATGGAAGCGCAAATCCCATTGAACCAAGTCCCCCAGTAAACAAGACCCTTTGACCTTGCTTGACATCCAATGCTTGGGCTGACAACATTTGATGCTCACCTACATCTACTGTAAAAATGTCATTTTCTTTCGAATATTTAGATATCAATGAGATAATTTGATTTCCCATTTTATCCGTTTTGTTAATTTCGTATTGATGAGGATACCTTACCTTATAACTAAGTACCTTTAAAAGCCAAGGTTCAATGTTTAAACTAATATCTATTGTATTTAACTTTTTTAAGAATACTTTGACATCACCAAGTATCGGAAGATCAATAGGTATTCTCGCACCAAGCTCATGTTCATCAATATCCACCTGTATCACTTTTGCATTTTTTGCGAATTCCTTAGTGTTCCTTCCTGTTTGCAAGGTATCTATTCTTGAACCTAAAGCAATGATCAGATCAGTATTTGCCAATGTCAAGTTTCCATATCTATTGCCCCATCTTCCAATGAATCCCAGATTATATTTGTAGTCTGATTTTACAATATCTTTTCCCATCAAAGAATGAACGATAGGTATATTTGATTTTTGCAAAAATTGCATCAACTCTTGCTCTGCATCAGCAAGACTGACTCCATGTCCAACAAGAATTACTGGTCGCTTGGACTCATTGATCAGCGTTGCAGCTGTTTTTATATCCTTATCATTTATTTGTTTTTTTACTTGTTCTTTTACTTGTAACACTTTATATTCATCACTCTCATAAAAAGATCTTTCTTTATTTGGTTCATAGTTTTCCTGATATTGGAAGTTCACAGGCACACAGATAAGAACAGGACCTTTCCTTCCTTCCTGAGTAAAATAATAGGCTTTTTCTAATTCATATCGCAGATTTCTTATATTATCAATAAAAACCGTATATTTTGTAATGGGTTTGACTATACTTGAAATATCAATATCTTGAAATCCTATCTGGCGCATCCCTTTAGATTTATCACGTTCGGATGAATTGATATCGCCAACAATGAACATAGAAGGAACAGAGTCTAAAAAACAACTTGCAATGGGAGTAACGAGGTTTGTACCTCCCGGTCCGCTTGTAACAGTTGCTACACCTGTTTTACCTGTTGCTCTAGCATATCCTTCTGCAGCAAAGCCAGATCCTTGCTCATGTCTTGCATTAACGATTTCCATCGCTTCATGCTTATCAATCGAATCAAATAAATGGGCATTATTACCTCCTATATATCCAAAGATCTTATCAACATTATTTTCAACTAAAAATTCAATTATATAATCTGAGACTTTCATTATTTTCCTTTTATTGATTTTTTATCATGATAAAATATACTTGGTTTGCAGCTCTTTAATATCTTCCTTCGAATTGAACATCATTACATCAAGTATAGAAAGGTTTGGGACGAATTCATTGTTAAACTGTTTGTACTCTACATCTCCTACCTGTAAAAAGTTTAATTCAATACCTTCTTTATGAAAATCCTCTTTATCATAAATTTCCTGCCCACCAATTGGATTAATAAAGCTATCTGCATTTAATCTTTTACAAATATCAATCGTTCTGTCCTGTCCTCTTAATGGTGTTTTCCCCTGCAGTTCACTCAAATAGATAAATTTGGTATCTATTCCTAAATAGTCTGCAACTTTTTCAATTGAATACCCTATGTATTTGGCTAAATTCTTTTCATTGTTTAATAATATTTGTTCTACCATTGGATAGACTTCTTCGAAATACGGAGATTTTTTGTAAGCACAAAAAATAGATTTTAATATTTTTTTGCTATTGTTTCCGACCTCTATCTCATTAATGAGCGTATCTGAATGCACACCTAATACTTCCAAAGTAAACCTATGTCTCTCACCATCAATAAGTATATAATTTCTGTTGATATAACCATGTCGAATAAAGTTCATACTATCCGATATAACATAATAGTCCACTGCATTCATTAATTGCCAGTATCCTATATAAGGGAAAAGATACGGCTGATTACTTCCTACTATCATTCCTTATCCTTGTCATTTGTAATGATCTTTAAATAGTTCTCCATATTATCCATTTTTTCAAGCATGTCATTCATAGATTCAAACTTCATGATCATCGTACCCAATGTATGATTAGAACCATCAAATTTCTTAACTTCATCCCCTGGTTGTATAAAAATATTTTCTTCGATAATATTATTCTTTATCTCATCACTGTACCAAATTTCTTTCACTATGCCATCGTCTATAGAATGTAACATATAAGAAGAGTAATATCCCCCTACCTCTTTCATTTTCAGATCACTGCAATCAATACCTAATGCTAAGTCAATTGTATATTTGACCAAATCAACACCGGTAGCATACTTTATCACTTCTGGGATCAGGTTTCCACCATTTCTGGGCCCAAGTTCCAGAAATGAAAAATCTCCATTTTTATTATAATGAAAATCAAAGTTCAATGCCCCATACTTCATTCCAAGCAAATCTAGCAGTCTCTGCGTTTCATTCTGCGCTTGACACAATGTATATTCCGTCATGACAGAAGGAAAGCTCTCCCCGATCGGAACAAAAGGATTACATAGTTTGTCAAAATGTTCATTAGCCCAGCATCTAAAGACAAGTTTTCCATCGACGATAAATCCGTCTCCTGCTACCTGATAACCATCACGTAAAAAAAACTCTTCAACGGCCACTTTCTTTTCCCTGGAAAACTGAAGCGCATAGTCAAAAGCTTCTGCTAATTCTTTCTTGCTTTCTACTTTTGTCACACCTTTGCTACCTGAGGAATCAACCGGTTTGACAATAATAGGTTTTTCAATTTCATCAAACCATTCGTATGCTTCTTCAAGCCTATAAAAACTTTTTGATCTAGGCACTAAAAAACCGTGTTTTGATAAGAAGTCTCTGAAATAATCTTTTCTTGATAAGATCTCTACCGATTCATAAGGATTTGAAGGCAATCCCAGTTTATTACCAACATAAGCCTGTGTAGGAGCCGCAGGATCAGAAGCATAGGCAACGATCCCATCAATCTTCAATTTTTCTGCAAGCTCTAAAACAGCTTCCTTGTCAGTTGTACTGACATTGTGGTATTCATCAGCATATTGATGTCCCGGATTCTCAGGACAGTAATCACAGGTAATCACATAATGTCCCTGTTTTTTGGCGTATAGAATAGGTGGGATTTGAAATTTAGAACCCCCGAGAAATAATATACGCTTTTGCATTATCTTATCTCATTCAGAGTTTCTATAATAATTTTACTTACTAGTGGTTCTACTCCAGAATGCATTGGAATCACTAAAATTCGACTTGCTATATCTCTAGAATTAGACATTACGTTTCGAAGTTCAACATATGGAAGTGTATCTAGCGAAGGTTTAAAATATTGACGTGCGGCAATATCTTTT
>JAPHUJ010000267.1 GCA_026193735.1 Sulfurovum sp. | reverse complement strand
TTTCACTACAGCAGTTTTATCGATTTTTCTTTTATGAAGCAGGAACGGTTTGCTTTTTTCACGGAGATGGCAAAGTATGTCCCTGTATATAAAGTTAAAGTACCTTGGGATTTGAAGAGATTGGATGAAGTATATCATGCTATTGTTGAGATGATTGATCCAGTGGATATGGTATAATGCTTTTAAAAATAAAAAAGATATTATGAATCTAAATCAAAAAATCACATTTACAGAAACGGTTTTCGCTCAGGAAGTAGATGGAGAGATGGTACTTCTTGACATGGAAAGTGAAAACTACTTTGGACTTGATGAAGTAGGAACTTCTATCTGGCAGGCAATGCAGGAGAAGGAAACGTTGCAAGAGGTGTTTGAAATGTTGCAGGAACAGTATGAAGTTGAAGCAGAGGTTTTGGAGAGAGATCTTTCTGATTTTGTGGAAAAGTTGCTTGAGAGTGGATTGGTAGAGGTGAAAGAGCATTGAATCTATCACAATATTTGGATACTGAAAAGATAGTATTGGCAAATGAGATCATTGTAAAGTTGGAAAACTTTGCATCACTTTTAAATGAATGGAACCAGATACATAATCTTACGGGGGCCAAAACTATAGATGCGATCTATGTGAATATCGTTGATTCGCTTTACCCTTTGACTTTTATAGAAAAACCAAAAACACTTTTAGATGTAGGTACAGGTGCGGGCTTCCCAGGGCTTGTGCTTGCTATAGCCTTACCCGATACCAAGGTAGTACTTGCTGAACCGCTCAAAAAACGTGTTTCATTTTTAAAGTATGCAGCCATAGAGCTGGAACTTCCCAATGTTTCTGTGGAGGCTAAAAGGGTGGAACAGGTCGAACACGATGCCTTTGATCTCATTAGCTCCAGAGCCGTAACAAATACGAAATTACTTTTAGATCTGACTTCCAAGATCAGTGATGCACATACAGAATATCTTTTCTACAAAGGGTCTCGTGTATTTGATGAGATAGAAGATGTACAACATCAGCTAAGATATGATATAGTACAAAAAAACCAACGAAATTACCTCTATATAAAGAATGACAAATGATTTTAAAACTACTTATTTTTGCTATTGTAGCTGTACTTATTTATAAATTTTTTGGCGGGAAACTTCCAACAATAGGTAAAACCCCACATGAAAAAAAGCTAGATGATGATACACTTGTAGAATGTACGACATGCCATACATATGTAACGGTTAAAGAGAGTATTATTGTCAGTGGTAAGTATTATTGTTCTAGAGAATGCACACCGTAGGTTTTAAGCTAAATAACTTAAGAGTGACTAGTCGCGTGAGCACGCTGTTGAAGAGAACTCAGTGTTAGCGTAGTAAAGATGGGCTTTGCCCATTTTGCGTTATATTATAAAAAAGGAAAAATCATGATAATTATCGGACACCCATGGATAAAAAGTAATCGTTTTTTTAAAGTATTTTCTATAGAAGGTATTAAGAAAAGTGAAGCAAATGATATCATTTTACTTGAACCTTTAGTGGATTCGCATACGTATGCACAACATTGCCAAGCCAATGCAATTCCTTTTGCTGTGGTGGTAAATACATTAGATGATGCACTCTTCGCAAATGCTTTAGGTGCAAAATATATCATTTGTGAAGAAGATGATGCTCTGATGATCCAGCCTATAGCGCAAGAGTACCTTTTTGATACACGTATCTTAGTTCTCATCCATAGTGAAAAAGAGATAAGTAAAATAGCAAGAGGACATGTAGATGGTGTGATCTTTGCAGAGGCTATCTGTTAAGTATCTATGAAAGCTGACATCAAACGTTATACCCTTACGTATGTAATAATAGCGTTTAATGGTATAGTCTATCTCTTTTCTGCATTTTGGAGTCAAAGTCTGATAGATATGGATATGCAGACCCTTGTAGATATGGGTGCCTTGTATGGTCCATTGACGGTGCTTAAGGGTGAGTGGTGGAGACTGTTTACTGCGATGTTCCTGCATGGAGGCATGACCCATCTACTGATGAATATGTTTTCTCTTTACCTCATAGGCCGTGCAGCAGAGATGTACTTTGATACGAAGTCTTATCTAAGCATTTACTTTTTCTCGGGCCTCATAGGTGGGCTTATATCACTTTATATGCATCCTGTGAGTGTAGGCGTAGGTGCATCTGGAGCTATTTTTGGTGTTTTTGGCGCATTGGCAGGTTTTTTTCTGGCACATAGAGAGAAGATAGCCTCTTACACTAAAGCGTTTATGAAAGACTTTGCTATCATTATCGTGATTAACCTTGTGATAGGATTTTCTATTCCTTCAGTCGATGTAAGTGCTCATATCGGAGGACTTATAATAGGTTTTATAGGTGGGTTTGTACTCTCTAAAGATCCAAAATGGATCTGGGTATATAGCATTGCTATGGTGCTCATCATCATGGCCATTGGTTCATACCTTCCTGATCAATATGTTCAAACACTGTTTTAAATTTTTCATTCTTGCTTTTTTTCTTGTAGGGTGTGCTGTTACACCGCCTTCGGTATCGCAAACTAAGATGACGCAACTCTCACTTCTTTTACAGTCATTAGATATCAGAATTCCTCAAAGTGAAGCGATGCGGCTTTCCCAAGATATTTTTTATAAAACGAAGAAACTGACAAAAGAATTTGAACTTACCTCACCACCTGTATTTCATAACTTCTTAGTTACCGTGGGATTGCGCGAAAAAGGACTTTGTTATCATTGGAGTGACGCTTTGTATGCGTATCTGTCTGAGAAACACTATGCTTCTTTTGAGTTTCATTTGGCTGGTGCGAACATAGGCGAATATTTTTATGAACATAATGCTTTGGTTATTGTAGCAAAGGACGGAAATGTGGAAGAGGGCATCATCATAGATCCGTGGAGAAATTCAGGAGAACTATATTTTTCTAAAGTAGAAGATGATTCAGAGTATAAGTGGAAACACAGACCAAAGAGGGGATGTCTTTAGCGTTTAGCCGGATTATTCGACAACTGGTTCTTCATAAACACCGGCCTCACGCAGCTCCGCTTCTTCGGCCGCTCGTGCCTCTTTTTCTGCTTCAGAAAGTGCTTCTTCAGGTTCAACTTCTTCCCTTGCTTCTGCTTCCTGAGGTACCTCAGTTTCTTGTACTTCTACATTTGTTTCTGTGGGTGTTGTGTCTTCTTCTGCGAAGGATGTGGTTTGAAAGAGTAGGAAAAGAGAAAGTATAATACTTGAAAATAGTCTAGACATAATGAACCTTTCTAAATTGTTATAAAATAGTTTACAAAAATTTTCCTAAAAAGGCAAATTGTTATGGAGCTCAGTCCTATTATGATAACGGTAAATAAATTTTGTCTATCAACTCTTCATATTCACTTCTTGCATCAGAGTCTATGGTGATGCCTCCACCACTCTTGTAAAAGAATTTGTCATTTTCTTTTTCGATGAAACGTATCATCACACCGGAACGTAGAGACTCACCATCAAAAATACCAAATACTCCAGTATAAAATCCTCTCTCAAAATCTTCTACATGGTTGATGATGTTCAGTGTACTCTTTTTAGGTGTTCCGGAGATGGAACCTGCAGGAAGTATTTGACTGAGGAGTGTGCCTACATTATCTCTCCAATCAACAGGAAGTGTTGCTGTGATCTTGGAACTGACCTGTAAAAGTTCTTTTTCACCCGCTTTTATCTTCTCGATATAACGAAACTTCTCTACTTTTACGTCAGAGCCGATGATCCCAAGGTCGTTACGCATCAAGTCTACTATCATGATATGTTCAGCCATCTCTTTCTCATCGGCCAAGATGCTCTCTTTTGCATGTGGAAGGTGAGCATCTATGGTTCCCTTCATGGGGTAGGTGGCTATAGTGTTCTCTTCTATTTCTACAAAACGCTCCGGAGAAAAGCAGATAAACTCATCTTTAAAATAAAGTTTAAATTTGGCTCTGGCATAAGTGAAAATCTCTTTAAGTGTAAGAGAACTTTCTACAGGGGTTCTGAACGTGAGATTGAGCAGATAGGTATTACCGGAACGTATCTCTTCGAGTACTTCATTGAGCGCTTGTTTGTAAGTGTTGAAATCAACAGGAAATTTGGAAAAGGTAAAATCTTTTGTACGCTTTTTCACAGGGTAATTACGCCAATCCTCCAATTTATAGAAAATGTCATCATCCAGTTTGTCAAGTGGCTTGGCAAAGATCTTATCTTGTTCAAAAGAGGTGATAAAAAGAAAAGGTGTTCGCTCATGTGAAAGTTTGTCTATGTGAGAAAATCCTTCCTCTTTGCTAAGCCATGACATAAACAAACTCCTCTCTTGTAAATAATGTCGCGGCGAACGCCCTTGTAAGCGAAGCGATTCGAAAGCCGTGACGATTTTTGCTTACTTTATTAAAAAAGTAAAGAAGAAATACAATATGTAATTAAAGATTGCAAAACCAGAGTAAACAAATCTTTATTCACTATCCAACAGCAATAACTTTAAGATAGCCATACGCATATAAACACCATTTTTAACCTGTTCAAGTACTTTACAGCGTTCATCTTCAAGCATGGCATCAGAGATGTCTATGTTTCTCATCACTGGACCAGGATGAAGGATCAAAATGTTTCTGTTCCCTAAGCGTGCATGGTCAATGCAGTAGTGTTTTGCATAGGCAGCATAATCATTAAAAATGGGTGAAGCATGACGTTCCAATTGTGCTCTAAGAGACATGATCACATCTACTTTGTCCAGAACATCTTCGAGTTTTTCGAATTGAGGAAGATCACTTTCAGGCATAAATGGTTTTGGTGCAACTAAAATGACATTCATCCCCATACGCGTAAACAGACGTATCCCAGAACTTGCAACTCTAGAACTTACGATATCCCCTACAATGGCAATGGTCTTACCTTGAACATTACCATTAAAATGCTCCATCAAAGTAAAGAGGTCAAGCAGTGCTTGGGTTGGGTGTGCGTAGTTACCTGCTCCTGCATTGATGACTGAAGTCATCTGCATATCGGCTAATAATCCAGGGGCTTCATTTTCTGAATGACGGATAATGACTCCATCAGGTTCCATCGCGCAAAGGTTTGCAAAGGTATCTTCTAGAGATTCCCCTTTATTTGTAGAACTTTTACCCGGGTCAAGATGTACTACTGCAGCACCAAGTCGCTTAGCTGCCACCTCAAAAGAACTACGTGTACGTGTAGAATTTTCAAAGAAAAGAGTGATAAGAAGTTTATCTCTTAAAAGTTGAGATGGACGTTGTGCTTTAAAGGTTTTAGCATCATGAAGTAGCTGCGCTATCTGTGCATCTGAAAAGTTGTTTATGTCTACTAAGTGTTGCATGGGTATCCATCCTCCGTCATTTTCTGGCTTGACCAGGGAATCTATAACTTTATAATGATGAGATTATATCTAATAGCGGCTAATAAACCTTTTTAGTCCTTGTTCGATACTCCACCACTCAGGAAATACTTCATCATAAAAAGGCTTTGTCACTTCAGAAAAACGCTCTTCGTCTTCAAACAAATTCACACACCAGTCAAAATATATATGACGAGATCGTAATGCCTCCATAGAAAGTAAGGTATCGTTAATGCATCCTAACCTGCTCGGTGTGACCAAAAGGACTTTGGATCCCAGTTTTTGAACCAGATCTATCATCATAAAATCTTTAGTCACAGGTACCATAAGGCCACCGGCACCTTCTACCAAAAGAATGTCGCAGAGTTTTGAAAGTTCTTGATATTTATCTATGATATGGTCTAGGTCGATCATATGATTTTTATCTGCACAAAAAGGAGCTGCAGGAAGAGGAAAAGTATAGGCAGTAATGTCCTGTACTGTAAGATTTTTGAAGTTTTCATTTACCTTCTGGCAAGCTTTTAAGAGTAACATAGCATCATGTGGTACAGGATTTGCATCTGTTTCAATAGGTTTAAATACACCGACAGCCAAGCCTTTGGAAGCAAAGGCTTCAATGAGCTTCAGCGTGGTGTATGTTTTTCCCACGTTTGTACCGGTAGCAGTGATGAAAAGTGATTGCACTTGCATTTCTCCGTTTTTTTTGTATAATAGTATAGAAAATAGGACATACAACCATCTAGCATTGTGCGTATGGGTTGAATGCGATGGCCGCATGTGCTTTCTGCTGAAGAAAATACAGCGTTAGCATAGGTTTTTGGGCTTTGCTCAAAAAATGTCTTAAATAATAATAGGATTTTAACATAATATGCCAAAGTTTGAAGAAGAGTTAGAGATAGCCTTAGAGTTACAAGAACCAAAGATGTTTAAAGTGTTGCTGCATAATGATGATTATACAAGTATGGATTTTGTAGTAGAAATACTCATGAGTATTTTCCATAAGACACATGCACAGGCAGAACAGATCATGTTGCAGATACATGAAAAAGATAAAGCTGTATGTGGTGTGTATAGTTTTGAGATAGCACAAACGAAAGCACAGCAGGTCAAGCAACGGGCCAAACAAAATGAGTTTCCATTACTCGCTACTATTGAAGAGGATAGTTAAGATGATTAGTATTGCACTGAATGATGTATTTAAACGGGCTGTAGGGTACGCTAAAGAAAATAGACATGAATATTTGACAGTAGAACATGTGTTCCTGGCTATTGTGAGAAGTGAAGCAGGGAGAGAGATACTGACTATACTTGATGCAGATCTAGCTGCTCTTGAGGCAGGTATCGTCGAACATATCACAAAGACCATCCCTTCCCTTAAAGAAGCGGTGGAGCCTTTTGAGACGGTGGCTCTTTCGCGTGCTATAAACGACATGATGACACAGATACACAGTTCGGGAAGAACAGAAGCTAGCATAGGTGATATGATAGCCGCTATTTTCATGCAGGAACATTCGTATGCAGTGTATCTCATGAAAAAAGAGGGCATTGTACGCGTGGATGTACTCGAAGTCATCTCTCATCGTTATGACACAGCCAAAACAGGGGCAGAAGAGAAAAAAGAAGAGACACTTTTGGATCAGTTTACTGTAGAACTTGTAGCACTGGCAAAAACAGGGAAGATAGACCCTGTAGTAGGACGTATAGATGAGATAGAACGTGTGATGCAAACGCTCTGTAGACGTAAGAAAAACAACCCTCTGCTTGTAGGCGAACCGGGGGTGGGTAAAACAGCTATCGCTGAAGGATTGGCACTTAAGATCTCTGAGGGTGATGTACCTGAGATACTCAAAGGCTCAAAAGTGTTTGCTTTGGATATGGGAGCATTGGTTGCAGGAACGAAGTATAGAGGTGATTTTGAGAAGCGTCTTAAAGGTATCATCCAGGAACTTACTATGCAAAAGGATGCTATCTTGTTCATAGATGAGATCCATACGATGGTAGGAGCAGGGGCAACCAGTGGTGGAAGTATGGATGCTTCCAATCTACTGAAACCCGCACTTGCGCGTGGTGACCTGAAATGTATCGGTGCAACAACGTATGCAGAGTTTAGAAACTTTTTTGACAAAGACAAGGCATTGAGCCGTAGATTTGCCAAAGTAGATGTAGAAGAACCGAGTATTGAAGATACGATGACCATCTTAAAAGGGATTAAACATAAGTATGAAGCCTATCATAACATTACATTTACTGATGAGGCACTTCAATCTGCGATAGATCTTTCTGTGAAGTACTTACATGATAGATTTCTTCCTGATAAAGCGATGGATATCATCGATGAGGTGGGTGCACACTTTATGCTTAGAGGGCAAGAGGGTGTAACAGTTACACCTAAAGACATTGAAGAGAGTGTAGCGAAGATCATGAAACTTCCTTCTACCGTTATA
>JAPHUJ010000146.1 GCA_026193735.1 Sulfurovum sp. | reverse complement strand
TTAAAAATAATACTTTTTCTCATACTTACTCAGGCTCTTTTTGCAGAGAGGCTGGAAGTTACCTCTTCATCTCTGGAGGCAGGAGATCAAGAAATACACTTTATAGGTAATGCCAAAATTCAAATAAATGATAGTTGGTTACATGCAGAAAGAGTTATCGTCTATCTTGATGAAAACAATGATACAGAACGATATGAAGCTATAGGGTTAGTTACCTTTGAATTTAAAAATGAAAAACATTCTTTTACAGGACATGCAAATAAAGTGATATACAATATGTTGTCATCACTTTATGTGTTGAAAGGTAGAGCTGCTGTAGATAGTGATTTTTTCATTAATCGTCATATATCCGGCGATGAGATCACACTTAATATGTTCACAGGTAGAGTGGACGTTAAAGGCGGCCCCATTAGCACAAAACTTTTTATCAAAGTTCATGACTTCAGTCGTATGATTGGATTTTAAATGGGTTATTTTTTTAATAACATGAAGTATCTATGGTTATCCCTCTTCGTTCCGGTTTTTGTATGGTCTGCAGTATTACCTAAAGATCCATTTACATGGTTTTTAGAAGTAATGCCGGTATTTATAGGATTATTGATTTTGGCTCTTACACACAAAAAGTTTCCATTGACCCCCCTGCTTTATACTCTTATCTTAATTCATATGATTATTTTGATGGTGGGTGGTCATTATACGTATGCAGAAGTACCATTCTTTGATTGGATAAAAGAGGTTTTTGAACAGAGTAGAAACAACTATGATAAAGTAGGCCATTTTGCACAAGGTTTTATACCTGCCATACTTGCAAGAGAAATTTTGATACGTAAGAAGATCGTACAAGGTGCAAAAATATGGTTAAACTATATCATTTTGAGCATCATTTTGGCATTTTCTGCTTTTTATGAACTTGTAGAATGGTGGGTAGCTCTTGCTGTAGGAGAAGATGCTGAAGCATTTCTTGGTACGCAAGGATATATCTGGGATACACAGTCAGACATGGGATATGCATTGTTTGGAGGGATTGTATCACTTTTAGTACTATCAAAATTACACGATAAACAGCTGGAAACAAGGCAATAGAGTCATTAATATGTAGTTGTATCTAAGCAATTTAGAGGAAAGCTTATCTATTTAGGTATAGCCAGATTATGGAAATCATTACAAATATTGACGTTAATATCATAAGTTTCATTTTTCCCATGAAAGTGTGGTCATCTCCACACCTATAACATGCCCTGCTTCCTTTTGTGACTTCAGCACCACAATCACATCTCTTATTTCTCATGTCATTTTCAGCTTTTTTATATCAAGAATTCATATTATGATCGTCTATGCTTTACTTAGTGAGCATAACAATGGAAAGGTTTATGATACTCAAGATTACCACAGCTAGCACAATGGTTTTATCTTCTTTATTCCAATCACTTAGATTCATGAATTTTGGTAGTATTTTTCTCATTTTTTTCTCTTCTTTTTTTGATATAACAATATAGCATTATGGATGTCACATTTATGTAACATTTATTAATTGATTGGATCTTTTTTATTGAGGAGCAATGATGAAGATAGTTTTCACATATGATTCACACTTTTAATCTATACTTTAAGTACAAAAACAAAAAAAGGATTTACATGAAAAAAACATTATTAACATTGGGTACATTGGCATTTTTAACTTCTCCTTCAGTATTTGCTGTGGAAGCTATACAGACACAAACACAACTTCAAATACAACAAAAATTACAAAATGGAACTGGCGGTGGAAAGAAGCTATACAAACATCAATATGAGCACCAATATAAGTACCAGAATACTAAGGGTAACGGACAGGGGAAAGGAAGTATGTCAGGAAATGGACAGGGCAAAGGTCAAGGAAATATGTCTGACAATGGTCAAGGTGAAGGCCAAGGGAACATGTCAGGAAAAGGTCAAGGAAGTGGAAATAAAGGTGGTGGAATGAAAGGCAGTGGCGGTGGTAAAGGTGGTGGCGGCAAGAGATAACCGCCGAAGTATCTACTTAATCTATTGAACTATAGACGTTTTCTAAAGGGTATTTAATACAAATACTCTTCTTTACATATTTAACATAATGATAACAATACATAAGTTTATTATACCCATCAGTATTTCAGCCAAAACAATGGTCTTTTACTCCTGCTTTTTCCAGTCCCCATATTTATTGCTGTCAGTAGTGGTTTTTTCATTATTTTTCCTTTGATGGAAAATTAATATCTTACTCAATGATATCTGGTAAAGGTTCACCAAGATAAAATCCTTGTGAATGATCCACACCTATAGCCTTTACAGCATTTAAAATGGCCTCTGTACTGACATACTCTGCGATTACCTTTATGTTGAGTTCTTTTGCTACGGTGAAAATGGCTTTAGTTAAGATCTGTGAGTTTCTGTCCTCAATAATATTTTTGATAATGGAACCATCGATCTTAATATAATCAACTTTGAGCTCAAGTAAATGCATGAAATTTGAATACCCGGAACCGAAGTCATCGATGGCGATCTGTGCGCCATATGTTTTCACTTCTGCTATAAACTCTTTAATGATATTGTAGTTATCAATTCCCTCTGATTCGGTAATTTCAAAAATTATGTTTTTTGGCAGTGAAAAGCTTTCAAGTTTTTGAAAAATATATGTACACATACTTGAATCGACAATATCTTCAATAGAAAGGTTGATTGAAAATTCGATATTTTTATCTTTGAATTTTGCAAATGATTTTTCTACCATTATTTTGGTCAACTGACGATAAATTCTGGATTTTTTGGCAATTTCGAGAAAGAAAAAGGGCGAAATAATTTTGCCTTTATCGTCTACCATACGTATCAATGTTTCATATTTTTCGATCTTCATTGTCGTGTTAGAAAAGATAGGCTGAAAATAAGGAATGATACGGTCGTTTGCTATAGCATCTTTTAGTGATTTCAACATTGCTTGGTTATTGGCATAACGCTCTTTCTCTTGCATCGTTTTGTCAAAAATGACAAAAGGGACTTTTTCAAGTTTCGCCTTTTTTAAAGCGATATCTGCATTGCCAAACATGTTTGTATCATTGTCTCTGATACTCATACCACCTGTAATACTCACGTGTATTTCATTGCCATTAATATGGAAGAGATATCTATCAAATTTTTTTATTAAATCACTAATGGCTTTCTTGTAGGTTATTATATCCAAAGAATCCATGGATGCAATGACAAACTCGTCGGCCGGAAGCTTGTAAAGAGTACAATTTTTTTCATTGAGATTCTGAGCGAGATAGAGGGTGAAGTTTTTGAGGAGCTCATCACCTATTGTATGACCGTAAAGATCGTTAATCTCCTGAAATGCGTCAATGTTCAAAATAGTGATGGCTTCATATTTTCTGCTTTCAAGATCCTCGATCAGTTTTGTACGATTAGGAAAACCAGTCAGACGGTCAGTAAGCTGTCGATTTATGCGTTGCTCCTGTTCTATTGCATTGGTTATATTGTAACGTAGTGCCAGAAACTTTTTGAGCTTCCCCTCTTTATCTAGAATTGGAGTGATCGTCGTATCGACGTAATAGCTTTTCCCTTCTTTTGACATATTTTTAATTACACTATGCCACGGTTTTTTTCTAAGCAATATTCTCCACATATTTTCATAGATCTTGGAAGGATTGTCAGGATGGCGGATAATATTGTGGTTTTGACCAATCAGCTCTTCTCTCGTGTACCCGGAAATTTTGCAAAAAGCATCATTTGCATAAATGATGATCCCGTCTTTGTCCGTCATAGAAACGATCGTACTATGATCGATCGCCTTCTTGTATTCATTGAGCAGACTTAGATTGTCGTCCAGTTCTTCTGAAGTGTCTTGTAACGATATCGATAATTGAGTATTGAGTGATTGGAGTTCCTTGCTCTTTTCATCCAGACTAAGTTGAAGCTGGCGGCTTGTTTCCCATAATTGAAGACTTTTTTGCTCCAATAATGTATCTGCTTGACGACGTGCAGTTTGTTCCCTCTCAAGTCGTTTATGGAGCAAAGCTAATTCGGTATTCATGCTCGCTCTTTTCGGATGATGAAGTGTGTATTTTTTTCTTTTGAATCATTTTGTATTTCCACGATAAGTACTTCATCAAAATACGCTATACACCCTTCTAGCAGGCCTTTTGCAAGAAAAGGAAGATGTCTCTTCGAACGATAGATGACTTCGAGTGTAGAATCATTACGATTTATAATATCAAAATGTGGAAAGATACTGTCAGGATAGAGTTTCGTAACCTCTTTATAGTGTATAGTATTTAGCATGACAATAAAGTCAAAGGCACTGGAGATCGTATTTTGCTTGTAGACATCATGATCATAGATCGTCATGAATTTTTTATATAGGGGACTGAAAGTTTGTTTGCCAAAGGATTCCAAAAACTGAATAGTAGGTATTTTTAAAGTCTCAGATGTTGTCGCAATAAGTTTTATGAAGTCCGCATCTTTGTACATGCCACCATCAGCATAAGAGCCATCATTGTCGAGCTCAGATTCTTCTATAATAGCATCGACAACACCATAACCATGCCGAGACTCAATATACTCAAGAAGATAGTTGAACATTAACCCACGCATCTTTCTTCCCCATTCTTCTAAAAGTAGATATAACCAATTTCTTTACTATAACAATATTTTTTAGTGCCTTTACGATATAAATGCTAATTACTACGTCAAAGTATTATTCTTGAAAATATTGTGTATTTAGGTAACATTAGTAATATAGTATATTATTTATAATAAAAGCAATTTTCCTCATTTATCTAGAAATTCATAATATTATATCCTATGTTTCGTGGATGTTTTTAGTACTTTTTTATCTCAGAAACTATGATACCTCTGAGTGAACCTTCTTTAAACCCTACTGCCTTATCTTTTGGGTAGTTTGCCGTGATCTCACCTTGAATCTCTTTACTTATATTAGTTCCATGACATTTTAAACAGACATTCTGTGTTACTAATGGTTTATAGACTCTTGTTGTAGTGCCCTCTTGGACTACTTTGATGTCAGTAGGCATAAATGTGTTAGCTGCAATACTTGCTTTATAGTCATTTATCACTTTTATATCAAGTGCATCTGGAAGATTATTTTCATTTCTAGTTTTAAGTGCTGTACGCCTTACAGATGCATATGCCGGAAGTTTTTTGTTGACTTCTTTTGTGATCTCGTCTGCTTTTGCAGTACAAAAACCCATGGCAGAAAGACCGGTTTTGTCAGCTTTCATATACGTTTGTAGTTCACTTTTAAGTGTACCACCTAACAATTTGATGTATTTTACACCCTCTTGTTTGACTGACATCTCACGTGAGGTAGTAGTATTTGTATCTATTGCCAGTATTAGAGTTGTGCTTAGTAGTGTCGTAAGTAAAAGTATGTTGAGTTTCATAATCATCCTTAATTATATTTTTTATTTTTTCAAATTATGACTTGATTACCTTAAAGAATCTTGGTCGCAGTAAGAAATATATACTGCTTTCCTGTAAGTGTCACCCTGTATTTATGTTGTTGCAGGTATTTTTTACAAAAGATGACATCGTTAAAAAGTAGCGACATTTCAGACATGGCATAATTGGGTGCTTTGGCTCCATAGATCATCTCACCCCCTACCCATCTGCTGTTTGGAAAACCTAAGATGATGGCAGCATTTTTTTCCAGATAGTTCTGTACCAAAGACATAAAGAATGGCTTGAAGTTGATACTTGGGCTTTGAAGGGTACCTATGCTTACGAGCAGATCAAATCTTCCTAAGTTTAAACT
>JAPHUJ010000008.1 GCA_026193735.1 Sulfurovum sp. | reverse complement strand
TTTGGTTTTATTATATACAGCAGAAATATTCTTATTGGGTTTAGGGAAAAATAAATGGAAAAACATTGGAAATTTATACTATTACTATCTATCAGTGCTATGGTTCTTTTTATAAATGTAGGTTCTTATGGTTTGATCGAAAGCAGTGATGCACGTTATGCTGAGATAGCCAGAGCCATGTATCTTTCAGGTGACTATATGCACCCCAATCTAATGGATGTACACCATTATCATAAACCTCCGTTCACTTATCAGATCACTGCTTTGGGGTATAATCTATTTGGTATTAACAGCTTCGGTGCCCGTTTCTTTTTACAAATTGCCATACTGATCCAACTTATCCTAGTTTACGCTCTCACACTCCAACTTTTTTCAAAAAAAGAAACTGCCCTATGGGCAGCGATGATCTATTTTTCTTTTCCTCTCGTTTTAGTCGCATCAAGAAATTTGACTACCGATGCTTTTTTAACGATGTTTGCACTCTTAAGTATGTATACCTGGGTCCGATATAGAAAAGAAGGAACAGCTAAATATCTTTATTTCTTTACCCTGAGTCTGGCACTTGGGTTTCTTACAAAAGGTCCAGTTATTTTCATAGTCCCGATACTGTTTATATTTGTTTACAATAGAACAGAGCCGTCTAAAAATAGCTTTGGATATCATCATCTTTTTGCCTGGCTTCTCTTTGTTGCTGTTGCCTTTTCATGGTTTATCTATCTGGCTAAACAAGACCTTAATTTTTTAAATTATTTCTTAGGGCATCAAACCGTTGACAGATTTGCAAAAAATGCGTTTAGCAGAACAGAACCCTTCTGGTACTTTTTATTATTTGCACCTTTAGTAGGTCTGCCATGGCTGATCATACTTCCTTACCTTCTCAAAATAAAGAAGACTCTTTTTACAAAAAAATCACTCTATACAGCATTATTGATAGGTATACTGGTACCCTTGATCTTCTTCTCGATCTCTTCTTCAAAAAGGATCCTCTATATCCTGCCTTTTTACAGTCTGCTTGCTGTACTGATCGCACAATTACTTAGTACATTGTCTGATAAAAAGAGTAAAGTAATAAACACCATTGTTTTTGCTTATGCAATGATAATACTTCTTACTTTTTCTGCAACCTTGACAATAGAAACGAAATTTGTTATACCGGCAGTCTTAGGTATTGTAGGCATACTTCTCATACTGCCGGTAGTATGGATCTACAAAAATGATAAAATGACTTTTACCTTCCGTGCGATCGTCATCTCCTTTATCGTATCATTGTTTCTTCTTGGCGGAAGCAGCAGCATCATGACAGCCAATCAATTGCAATTAAAAAGCTTAAAACCTATTGCTGATTTTATCATTTCAAAAGGACTGAAAGACAGAAATATTTTGATCTATAATACGCGAAAACCTTCTCTCGCATTTCACTTAAATAAATCGGTTATTTCACTCTATGATGGAGATCAAAATCTTAAGAGAGAAACCCAGTTTGAAGAAGATATACACTGGAAAAAGTATCTTATTGATCTGGACAGTGAAGAGGAAAGCACATACCTAAAAGAGGTTTTAACAATACCCACAGTCCTCGTCGTCTATAAAAATGTCTTACCTGAAAAAAGAAAATGGATACAAAATGCCTATAAGCAGAAAGAAGTAATGGGAAAGTGGTCTGTCTATTATTAGGTTTTAGTCACTAACTTGTGTCTCTTTGATTTTAGAGACCCAATTTCTTTTTTTTATATTTCATGATCCTACCGTCATCATCTGCAAGATATACAAAGCCTTTATTATCAAAAGCTATCCCTTCCCAGGCACCCTTTTCTAACTTCACTTTCTGTACACTCTTACGCTCCTGTAAATCATACTTAATTAAAAGATCTTCTTTATCACTCACCATATAAAGATAACCATCATGATAAGTAAGTCCAGCAGTATCGGATATATGATGATAAATCACATCAATGATCCGGGAAGGATAAGGTGTCATTCTAACTACAGCGATGAAAGAATTCTTTTTCTTATCCGATTGTTTAGCCAGATACAATGTATTATCTACTTTAGCTATGCCTTCTACCCCTGATTTTTTATCAAAGAGAGGTATTTTTCTGCCATTGTACATAGAATCCAGAAGAATTTTTTCAGTTTTCCCTGTTTTTGTATCAACGATTAAAATGCCTTTGTTTTCAAGTGCAAAGATCATCTGTTCCTCTTCACATACCACACCTTCAAGATCAAATTTTCCCAACTTTGTTTTCTGAAGTATCTTACCTTTTCTATTTATTTTATAATACGATCCTTCATCATTGGCAACAACAAGCGCATCGTCTTTACTACAGTAACTAATACCTGAAGCTTCTGGGATCTTCGCTATTTCCTTTCCTTTTGGATCAGCACAAGCAGTAACCAATAATACGATAGATATAAATAGGCAATATCTCATCTTTTTTGTCCGAACTCCAATCCCAGGTTTAAAAGTTCAGGTTTTATATGATTCTCACGGAAAGCAACATCTTCAATATCTTTATAATTAAATCCCCCACCTCCATAACAGATCACACTGGATGCATTACCATCAAGCATTCCATCTATGGCATGTGTAACGAAGTCATATGCCATTAAGCGGTCATACACAGTAGGGTTACCTCCCCGTTGTACATGTCCCAGTATGGTTGCACGGGATTCTATACCCACTTCATTTTCAAACCACTTGGTGATTTCTGCCGTGTTGTTCAGCCCTTCAGACACCACAGCTATAAAATATTTTCTACCCTCTTTCATCTGTTTTTTAAAAGAGTCTTTATAGGTATCAAGATCATATGGGATCTCAGGGATAAGACACATCTCTGCACCGGATGTAAGTGCAGAAACCAAAGTCAGATATCCACAGTCTCTACCCATCACTTCGATAACAAAAGCACGACTAAATGAAGATGCTGTATCACGAAGCGCATCAATCGCATCTTTGATGACATTGAGTGCAGTATCCACGCCAAGGCAATATTCTGTACCAGCAATATCGTTGTCTATGGTAGCAGGTATACCGCAAAAGCTAATACTATTGCTCTCTTCACTCAATTTTTTCATACCCTTAAAAGAACCATCACCACCCAAAACAACAAGATAACCTATATTATGCTCGTTGAGATTGTCTATGGCCTGTTTACGATAGTTCTCTTCCATAAAACGTTTGGATCTTGAAGAACGTATCTTTGTACCACCATTCACGATGATACCTGCAACATCTTTGTATCCAACTTCATAAATAGTGTTATCAATTAAACCTTCATATCCATTATAAACAAAATAAGGTGTCAGCCCCTTTACAAAACTATATTCAACAAAACGTTTAAGTGCAGCATTCATACCGGAGACATCACCACCTGAGCAAAGTATGGCTATATTTTTCATGGTTTACCTTTTTTATATTAATATAAAAAATTATAGCATTATAAAGCATCAAAAATAATATAGAAAAAATATGTATAATATAAAAAGAGGTATTTACATGAAAAAAGACGTGAAAGAACAGGCGCAAACCCTAAAGCAGATAAAAGCCATTATGAATCACCCAAGTTTTGAAGTGCCTGAGGAAGATAAAAGTTTTCTTTACTCTGATGAAGCCAGAGGGGTAAGACTTCAGCTTGATTATCTCAAAGCAGAAGTCAAGATGAAGATGCAAGGGATCGACCATACTATTGTGGTATTTGGAAGTGCCCGTATTGTTGAATTTGATTCTGCCATGAAAGAACTGAACAGGATCGAAAAAGAATTACAAAAATCTCCACATTCTGAAGCACTTTTAACTTCACTCAAAAGATGCGAGAGCATGGTAAGGAAGAGTCACTACTATGATGAGGCACGTAAATTTGGACAACTGGTCGGAATGAGCGGTAAAAGCCCTGATGACTGTCATGTAGCTCTTATGACTGGTGGTGGTCCAGGCATTATGGAAGCAGCAAACCGTGGTGCATTGGATGTCGGTGCAAAGTCCATAGGACTCAATATAGAACTACCGCATGAACAGTTTCCCAACCCGTACATCACTCCTGAACTTTGTTTCCAATTTCGCTATTTTGGCATACGAAAGCTCCATTTTATGCAACGTGCCAAGGCACTGGTTATCTTTCCCGGTGGTTTTGGAACGATGGATGAACTCTTTGAAATATTAACATTGATACAAACAAAAAAAAGCCCTTCTATTCCTATTATATTAGTAGGTAAAGAGTATTGGAAACGTGCGATTGATTTTGATTTTTTACAAGAAGAAGACGTCATAGCTCCTGATGATCTTAGTATGTTAACGTATGCAGATACTGCCCAGGAAGCGTGGGAAGCTATCATCCTTTGGCATCAAGAAAACAAAACACCTCTGTTTTAAA
>JAPHUJ010000258.1 GCA_026193735.1 Sulfurovum sp. | reverse complement strand
TATTATATCATTACATTTGTCCATTTTTTTCCTTTAGGTATATTATTAATATTATAACGCTTTTAAAATTTTATTTCGCATAATTCACTGCTCTGGTTTCTCTGATCACATTCACTTTTATTTCACCGGGATATTGTACTTTTTCTTGTATTTCTTTTGCAATTTCTTTACTTAAAAGTACAGCTTCATTGTCACTCATCTTTTGAGCATTCACAAAAACCCGTATTTCCCTACCTGCATTAATAGCATAAGCCTGATCTACATATTCTTGACTTAGGGCTATATCTTCCACTTCCTTCACTCGTTTGGTAAAGCTTTCAAGCACTTCTCTTCTTGCTCCGGGTCTTGCTGCGGAAAGTTTATC
Source organism: Sulfurovum sp. (assembly GCA_026193735.1). Lineage (GTDB taxonomy): Bacteria > Campylobacterota > Campylobacteria > Campylobacterales > Sulfurovaceae > Sulfurovum. Next base: position 6,581 of record JAPHUJ010000258.1, on the reverse strand, counting down.
TGCAGCACATACAGCAGCACTCTCTACAGAATCTGGCTCTTCATGTCCGTGATGTGCATAAATAGCATTGATCACGGAAGGGTGCTCTCCATGCCTACGACAGAGATCTGCACCTATGTCTACATGTGAACCGCCCAGATCCTGAGTCAGTGCCTTACCTATATCATGCAACAAACCTGCACGAAGCGCCAATTTTTCATCTCCACCCATTTCCGCTGCCATCACACGTGCAAGTTTAGCTACTTCCAAGGTATGGGCCAGTGCATTTTGTCCATAGCTTGCTCTGTACTTCATGCGGCCCAAAAGTCTCACAAGCTCTTCATGCATAGGGAAAAGGCCTAGTTCTATCAGTATATTTTCACCCTCTTCAAAAGTTTTTTGCTCGAACTCTTCTTCTACTTTTGCATGTACTTCCTCTATGCGTCCAGGGTGTATACGTCCATCTTCAACGAGTATTTCAATGACTCTGGTTGCAATAGCTCTTCTGTAAAGATTAAAACTGCTTACCAGTATCACGCCTGGTGTTTCATCTATCACAATATCCACACCCAAAAGCATTTCAAGTGTCTTAATGTTTCTACCTTCCTTGCCGATGATACGCCCTTTGTGCTCATCACTTGGTAAACTCACAAGATTAATGAGACGTTCACCGGCAAATTCTCCTGCATAACGTGTTGTAGCCTGTGCCAAAATGTAATTGGCTTTTCTTTCACCTTCATTCTTTGCTTCCTGCTCATACTTTCGTACGATACCTGCAACCTCTGCACGGCTCTGCTCTTCAACTTTTTCTAAAATGTATGCCTTCGCTTCTTCTTTCGTTAAAGAAGCTATATTTTGCATTTTATCTATTGTATCGGCGATCTCATCTTGCTTTTTTTTCTCAAGTTTTTCTAAATGTGTTTCTTTGTCTAAGACTCTCTTTTCTAAAAGTTTTAAACTCTCTTCTTTTGAAGTCAACTCTTTCGTTTGCAGTATTAATGCACGATTACGTGAATCAACATTAGCAACACGTTTTTGAAATTCACTCTCTTGTTCCAACTCTTTTTCTTTTATTTTTACACGCGTAGATTTGAGTAAAAGTTCTGTCTCTTTCGCTATCGCTTTTGCTTTGGCTTTGGCTTCCAATTCCATGTATGCAAATCTGTTTTTGGTGCTATTTTTTAACCATACGTAGCACACAGCCGCTCCAATGGCTATTCCAGTTAAACTGGAAACTCCTATTATCCCTAACATTCTTATCCTTCGGTCATTGCATGTCTCATACAATACAAACATAGTCTATATTCTACTTGATCATAAAAGTTCACCTTTGGCAAAACTTTCTAAGCGGTTATGATCATGTCCGCTTTTACATCATAATCGTCTGTTACGATCTCTTTGCTGTAACACAATTCACGCGCTACAAAAACGGTTTGTTTTATATTTTTACTTTGTTTTTCATAAAATCTATCATACATACCTTTACCAAATCCAACACGTCTATGTGTTACATCTGTCCCTACGATGGGCACGATAGCTAAATCTATATTTTTTACTCTATATTGTTTTGAATCATTGGGTTCTTTGATCCCAAATTGTTTTTTCTTTAGTGGCAGTCTATATTTTACCAATCTAAAACTTGCACCTTCCATAAATGGTACATAGAGCGCTTTCTTTTCCTTACGTAAACGTTTTATGAGTGAATATAAGTTCACTTCTTGTTTTAAAGGTATGTAAAGCATCACATTCTTTGCATTGCTCTCTACGATATATTTGTACAGTGCATGCAATATTTTCTTGTCTTTTTGATAACTACCGAACCCAGAAGCTTTCTGCAATCTTATTAGGCTCTGTGTTCTAAATTGTTTTTTTCTATCCTCTTTTGTCATATTGATCCGTCTATTCATCTTCTTATTTAATGCTCTTTGGCTATAATCACCATACTAATTATACCCAAAGGGACTGTGTGCTTAAAATATCTGCTCTATTTTTATCCATATTATTCATTATCTTTGCCATTTTTATAGGATGGGAAGATAAAAAGCCTGATAACACCCCTATTTCCATAGAAAACACTACTGAAATCTTTACGACAAAGGCTATAGATGATCAACAAGACAAAAGATTTCAAGTAGAAAAGAAAAGAGATGATACACTCAATGATATCTCTGATGATATCCCCAAAGTAGAGATGCCTCAACAGGAAACCTTTATCTTTGATGAAAATCACACAGTGACAGTCTCAGGCCAAAAAGTCATTTTCCATAAAAGTGAACAGCCAATTGTCATTGTTAACATTTTTGCGACATGGTGTCCACCTTGTATTGGAGAGATCGCTTATCTGAATGATCTTCAAACAAAACACCAAAAAGAGCTTTTTATCACAGGTATACTTACACATGATATTATTGAGCAATCCGCACTAAAAACATTTATCTCAAAACATCAGATAAATTATTTTATCTCCAACAGTACACATAACGATGCTTTTGCAAATCTTCTGGTAAGTACACTCCACTTACCTAAAAAATTTTCTATTCCACTCACCGTGATGTATATTGGGGGTGAGTATTTTACCCATTATGAAGGCACCGTACCCGTAGAAATGATAGAATACGATATACAACAAGCCAAAAAACAATTAAAGCCAAGGTAATCCAACATGTTCAATATATTAAAAAAGGTATTGGGTAAAACCAATGATGCTATCAAAGATGTTGCCCCGCATAAACGAAAACTTATTCCCAAAGACGAACTTGAAGATATCTTACTTGAAGCAGATGTGAATTATGAACTTGTAGAAAGACTCTTAGATGCATTACCAGACAATATTAATAGGATTCAGGCATTCAACTCACTTATCTCTGTTTTCCAATATAAAGCGGACTTCAAAGAAAGCGATGCCAAACCTTTTGTGGAAATGATCATAGGTGTCAATGGTGCTGGGAAAACTACCACCATCTCTAAACTGGCTTATCGTTATAAACAAGAAGGTAAAAAAGTGATGCTTGGGGCGGGAGATACCTTTCGTGCTGCGGCAATAGAACAACTTACAAGATGGGCACACAAATTAGACGTTCCGATCATCGCTACACAACAGGGGCATGATCCTTCAGCTGTAGTCTATGATACCATAGAGTCTGCAAAAGCTAAAAGTTTTGACAATATTATCATAGACACGGCAGGAAGACTCCATACGCAAACCAACCTGAGTGAAGAGTTAAAGAAAATGATCCGAGTTGCTGGCAAAGCACAAGAGGGTGCCCCACACCGTAAAATACTTGTTCTTGATGGCACGCAAGGTAGCTCTTCTATCAATCAAGCAAAAGCATTTAACGAAATGATCGGGATTGATGGTATAATAATTACCAAGCTTGATGGTACAGCCAAAGGCGGATCTGTTCTAAGTATCGCAGATGAATTAAAAATGCCTATTTTTTACATAGGTACAGGTGAACAGCCAAAAGACCTGATCACCTTTAAAGCAAATGAATATATCAATACTATTTTGGACGAAATTTTTATTTAGAGAGGATGAGTCATCATGAGAACTTATATACAAATATTGTTCAGCATTCTTATGCCTATGAGTATGATTATGACCATAGGTTCCATTGTCTATTTTAATTTAGATTATAGTTTTACAAAAGCAATGAAACTCGGTGTAGTGTCTGGTGTTTTGATAGGTCTTTCTATTTCCTTAATTATGGCTTTACTTCTTTTGGTCATGAAAAGAAGTAAAAAGACTGTACAACAACCTATACCGGTACATGAAAATGTACATAGAATCAAGAAAGACATCCCTCTAGAGACTCAACAAAACTTTATAGAACAAAAATTAATGTTACTCATGGATAAACAACTTGCATTTAATGTGTCACTGTATGCTATTACTGATCAAGACATTGGTGACATCACAACAAATGATACAAAGGGAAACGCCAATATCACCGTTAATACTCCAGAGGAAACAATATACATCACCATTACTTCTCTAACAAAACATACAGCAGAGATCATTTTAAAGACCGTGAAAAAATCTGACTATGTGAACAAAATCATCTCTTATATTAAAGAGAAAGAACACTCATTTTTACAATACTAGAGAGAAAACATTTGACGATATAAGAGTTCAAGACTTTTTTTCTCTTTATAATCTATGATATCCCCTATCACTATAGTCACTTCTTGTTCCAACTGACTATCCTCTAATGCATTTTTCAATATCTTATCTGCATCCGTTTTAATATATAAAGGCAATATAGGTAAACGATTTTTCAAAGCAATAATACGTGAACCTTCTTTAAATGCCGTCAAAGATTCATCTGTTTTATTTCTTGTACCTTCAGGAAAAATAAATATAGACTCACCACGTTTGACTGCATTTTTCACATCTGCAAAAAAACCACTCATTTGGCTTTTTTCTCTGTCAAGAAGTATTGATCCTGCATTACGTACAAACAATCCAAAGAAAAAAGAGTTATAAAGCTCTTTTTTTGAAACCCATGGACCAAATATTTCTGTGTCTTTTAGTGTGACTTCTACAATTGGGGGGTCTATAATACTTTTGTGATTGATAAGTACAAGATATTGACCGCTTTGAGGTAATTTTTCTGGATTTTCTATCTTCACTGAAATGTGTAAGGTATCAAGCTGTGCTTTTGAATAAGCAAGTCTTAATCTTTTTTTCTCCATAGGGTCTTTGGTTTTTTTTAACCTGTAACCAAAACTATTTGTTAGATATAAACCATAAACAAGTTGTTTAATTGCATTGAATGTCACTGAGTATCCTTCGTATATGCCGAAATTATAACCAAAAGAATTAAAAAGTAAAACATGCACCCAAGGGCATTTCCTCCCTTCGGTCAGGGCACAATTTAAATTAAAACATTTTAAGAAATATGTCAATATGACATATTTCTTAATTTTTTTTCTATTTCTACATATAATACCTATCATAATAGAACAGAAGGTTAATCATGGCAAAGAAAAAAACTTTATTTGAATGTCAAGCATGTGGATTTCAATCCCCCAGATGGATGGGGAAATGTACTTCATGTGATCAATGGGAAACAATGATCGAACTCAGCACTGATCAAATAAAATTTTTAAAAGAGACTTTAGGTAGCAGTGTATCAGGTTCATTTTTATCCAAAGCAAAACCTATTACAGAGATAGAGGAAGACAATATTGTCCGTTTTACCTCAGGAAGCGGAGAACTTGATCTGGTACTCGGCGGTGGCATTGTACCAGGCTCGCTGACACTTATAGGTGGCAGTCCAGGCGTTGGTAAATCCACACTCCTGCTCAAAATAGCAGGTAACCTTGCACGCGCTGAAAAAAAAGTACTTTATGTCTCAGGAGAAGAATCTGCCGGACAGATAAAACTACGATCCAACAGACTAGAAGCAAACCATGACAACCTTTATCTTCTGCCTGAGATAAATTTAAGCAGCGTCCTCTCAGAAATAGGCAATCAGAACTATGAACTGATAGTCATAGATTCCATACAAACACTCTACTCGGAGGAAACGCCTTCTGCACCTGGTTCAGTGACACAGGTACGTACTATTACTTTTGAGCTTATGCGTATAGCAAAAAGTTTGCATATACCTATCTTTATCATCGGGCATATTACAAAAGACGGTTCCATTGCAGGTCCTAGAGTACTGGAACACATGGTAGACACTGTTTTATACTTCGAAGGTGATACAAATTCTGACTTGCGTCTATTACGTGGTTTTAAAAACCGTTTTGGAGCAACCAATGAAGTGGGTATTTTTGAGATGAATAAAGAGGGTCTTAACGATGCAAAAAGTATGGCAGGAAAGTTTTTCAACAAAGAAAAACTTCAGTCAGGTTCAGCACTTACTGTCATCATGGAAGGAAGCCGTCCCATTATAGTAGAAATACAAGCCCTGGTTTCAGAGTCATATGGACATGCAAAAAGAAGTTCTACCGGTTTTGATAACAACCGTCTGGGCATGCTTCTGGCTTTACTTGAAAAGAAACTTGATCTGCCTCTGGGTACTTATGATGTATTTATAAACGTTTCAGGGGGTATAAAAATAAACGAACCCTCTGCTGATCTTGCCATCATTGCAGCGATTTTAAGCAGCTATAGAGACAGAGAGCTGAGTGCTGAAACACTTTTCCTGGGTGAAGTGAGTTTAACTGGAGAAATACGCGAAGTCTCTGGACTTTCTCATCGTTTAAAAGAGATAGAAACGCAAGGATTTACAAAAGCAGTTATTCCTAATAAACCTCTTGAAAAAACAAATGTCAAATGTTTTGTTGCAAATGAAGTCTCTAAAGTTGTTGAGTGGATGTAATAGATATAATACCTTTATGAAAATAGGTACAGATATTATACAGATCAATAGAATAGAAAGATTATTAGCACAATTTGGTGATAAATTTAAACAGCGTTTTTTGCATCCAGAAGAGATAAAGCTGGTTCAAAAGACCGAATCCATAGCTGGTTTTTGGGCAGCCAAAGAAGCTATTTCAAAAGCCATAGGCTGTGGGATAGGCAGTGAACTCTCTTTTCATGATATTATCATAGATAAAGACTTGCGTGGAACACCAAAGTTCTCACTTAG
>JAPHUJ010000135.1 GCA_026193735.1 Sulfurovum sp. | reverse complement strand
TCATCTGGATCTTCCTCAGAAATATCTCTCATATCTTCGATGTCCGGGTGACGTCCAAGTGCAGAGTCATCAAATCCCATTTTTCCGTCAAGTGCCATAAAATCACCAGATTCAGTTTTAATGAGTGGGTTGATCTCGATCATCTCTGCATCATTTTCCATATAACATTTATAAAGTTTAGATGCAAAACTGATCATTTTTTTCTGCTCACTTGCATCTGTGATACCAAGACCAAATACAAGTTCTCTACCATGATAACCTTGGAAACCGATTGAAGGATCAACTGCAATTTTGATGATCTTTTCAGGAGTGTCATGTGCTACAGTTTCAATATCCATACCACCTTCGGTTGAAGCCATGATAATTGGCATTTCTGCAGCTCTGTCAAGTACCACAGAAAGATAAAGCTCATCTGCGATGGCTGCACCTTCTTCGATGTACACTTTTTGAACCAGTTTACCCTCAGGACCTGTTTGGTGTGTTACCAAAGTCATTCCCAAGATCTCATTTGCCAATTCTCTTACTTCATCAAGTGATCTAGCAAGCTTAACACCGCCACCAAGACCACGTCCACCTGCATGGATTTGCGCTTTAACTACCCAAACTTTTCCACCAAGTTCCTGGGCATTAGTAAGTGCTTGAAGTGGGGTATTCGCAATAATACCTCTTGGTGTCGGTACACCGTATTTGGCAAAAATTTGTTTTGCCTGATATTCATGTATATTCAATTTATACTCCTTTAAAATTACTAGATAAGTTTTATATTATACGCCTTAGGGTAATAATATTTGATTAATTCTATTATCAATATTGCTAATTTTATAAATGTGTTAAATATCTACACATAATGAAGTGATTTTTAAAAAAATAGAAGAAACATATTATTATAGGGAATCAAAATGGCAAAAAGTGTTACACTTTGTACAATTTTTAAATCTCTAAAAAACCTTTACCTTTATGCTTTGGGTGCGATCATCTCTTCTGGTTTCACATTTTTATCGAAATCTTCTGCAGACATAAGACCAAGTGCTATAGCCTCTTCTTTCAATGTTGTTCCGTTAGCGTGTGCAGTTTTAGCAATTTTCGCAGCATTTTCATACCCTATGTGTGGATTTAATGCTGTTACTAACATCAAAGAGTCATTAAGATATCTATCAATATTCGCTCTAATGGGCTCAATTCCCACGGCACAGTGTATATCAAAACTTCTCATAACATCAGCAAGAAGTTTTGTGGATTGTAAGATATTATAAGCAATCACTGGTTTAAATACATTCAGTTCAAAATTACCTTGCGATGCAGCTATGCCAACTGTTGCATCATTACCCATAACCTGTACTGCTACCATCGTCATGGCTTCTGCCTGTGTTGGGTTCACTTTACCCGGCATAATAGAGGAACCTGGCTCATTTGCAGGTATTTCTATCTCGCCCAAACCACATCTGGGACCTGAAGCTAACCATCTTATATCATTAGCTATTTTCATAAGATTTGCTGCAAGTGCCTTAAGTGCGCCACTCAATACTACTTCAGCATCGTGACCAGTAAGTGCATGAAATTTATTTGGCTGGGAAATAAATCCATAATTTTTTGGCATAAAACTATTCAGTTGTGCTGCTACTCTTTGTGAAAATTCGGGATGCGAGTTAAGCCCTGTACCTACAGCCGTACCACCGATAGCAAGTTCTTTGCAGTATACGAGTGCGTCATTAATTTGCCTGAGATTTGTTTCCAACATAGACACATACCCTGAAATTTCTTGTCCCAAGGTAAGTGGTGTTGCATCTTGAAGATGTGTTCTTCCGATCTTTACTACATCTGTAAAAGCTTTTGCTTTTACATCAAGCGTATCTTTCAATTGATTAAGTGCAGGGATCAGATTATCGGTCACAGCTACCACTTCTGCTATACGCATAGCCGTAGGGTATGTATCGTTTGAACTTTGTCCTTTATTTACATCATCATTTGGATGAACCAAATTTTCTTTCGTAAAGTCTCCACCTAAAATTTCAGTTGCTTTATTGGCAACAACTTCATTCATATTCATATTTGACTGTGTACCAGAACCTGTTTGCCATACAACAAGCGGGAAATTATCATCCAGTGTACCCGAGAGAACCGTTTCACATGCTTTAGAGATGGCTAATGTTTTTTCATCATCTAAACGACCCAACTCCTGGTTGACCAAAGCACAAGCTTTTTTCAAGTTGGCAAAACCATACACTACTTCTAAAGGCATTTTTTCATTACCTATCTCAAAGTTATGTACCGATCTTTGTGTTTGGGCTGCCCAGTATTTATCCGCAGGGACCTTCATCTCACCCATTGTGTCTTTTTCAATTCTATAGTTCATGTTAGATCTCCTCTATTGAAAGATAGTTGTATTATTGACCATAATACAATATTTTTGTTAAGAATAATATTTTGC
>JAPHUJ010000256.1 GCA_026193735.1 Sulfurovum sp. | reverse complement strand
CCATCGCATTGTTACCGATGTACATATAACGGTTATTGCCCAAGAATTGTGGCTTGTTCATCTTCTCTATAATGCTTTCATCATGCTCGATAATGAAGTCGATCAATACAGCCAGGGACTCTGTGGTATAAGGGTGTCGTTCAAGGTCTAAAAATTCAATGCTGGAAAGAAAAGAGTTGATGTTGAAGACACGGGTAAAGAGTTCATTCTGAAATTGTATTTTAAAGCGTTTTGTATTGACCGAGTAATGGAGAGACTCGAGTTCCAAATAATGTACTATCCACGCTTTGTCTATCTCTTTACTGTCAAGTGTGATGATGACCTCTGAAGTAGTATAGGTCTGCAAAAGGTTAAAAACTTCATCCAGGGCATACGTTTTGTCATCACGGGTGGAGTGTATCTCGTTACAGATGGTTTTCCCCGTACTGACATCTATGGCAGAGTAACCTACAGAAAAGATACCGGCATTTTCATCTATGAGTAAAGAAACGATATTGTTTTCGCCGGGTTCGCTCAGGTACTCAAAATTAGTACCCGGAGAGATGATGTTTGACACATAACGTTTGATGTTCGGCATCTCCCCCTTTTGCTTGACAACGATAATGGTATATTTTTTTGTAGAGATAAGGCGAGAAAGGTAACGGTCAAGTGAAACAGCAGGTACTCCGGCAAGTAAAGGGTTAGAGATCGAGTTCTCTAAGATGGCTTTGCTTTTTCGTGTGAGTTGGATGTTCAGGAGCTCAGCTATTTCTTTTGCTTTGCCTACTTTTTTTGCATCATTGTTGACTTCATAGACTTCAAAAAATGTGCCTATCTCCATCAGGACAAGAGCATCTTTCCCATACTTTTCTTCAAAATGAAGTTGCAGGTCAAAGTAGATTTCAGTAAGAAGCTTCTTTCTCTGCGAAAGTATTTCGGTGATTTTATCCACTAGGCAAGCCCTCATTTTTGATTGATAGATTTTATCACAAATAGGGTTAGAGTTTTCACGTCATTCTCGGGTTTTACCTGTGAATTTACAGCTTTAAATTTATTTTAACCCACGGATTCACGCATCAAGTAGATGGATGAGGAAGTTTTAGAAATCTTTTATAAAAATTGGGTATAATACCGTCCCATTTTCTACTACTTGGCTGTAGTGAAGATCAAATAGAAAAAAACGACTTGTCGTTTGAGCTTGCTGCTGAAGCAAACTCAGCGTTAGCGTAGTTTTTTGGGCTTTGCTCAAAACGCGTTCTATAATAAACAAAGGGAGTAAGCATATGCCAAAAATGAAAAGTGTAAAAGGCGCCGTTAAGCGTTTTAAAATTAAAAAAAGCGGCAAAGTCAAAAGAGGAACGGCGTATAGAAGCCACATTCTTTCTAAGGTTGACGGTGGTCACCATAGAAGTATGAGAAGTCCTAAATATGTTGATGGCGCAGATGCTAAAAACATTAAAGAGATGATTAACTAATCACCTTTTGATTTAGATAAATTCCCCCGATAAGGGGCAAGTTCAAACAGAGATAATGTTTGGCACCTACTAAAACTGACTTTTTAAAAGTTACAGTACAAGTATAAGGTAAAGGATAACCATGAGAGTAAAAACAGGTGTCGTAAGAGCTAGAAGACACAGAAAATTATTAAAACAAGCTAGAGGGTTCTATAGTGGTAGAAGAAAACACTTCAGAAAAGCGAAAGAGCAACTCGAGCGTTCATTAGTATATGCTTACAGAGATAGAAGACAAAAAAAGAGAGATTTCAGAAGACTGTGGATCATTCGTATCAATGCAGCGACAAGATTGAACGGTATGAACTATTCAACATTCATGCATGGTCTTAAACTTGCAAATATTGAACTTGACAGAAAAATTCTTGCTGATATGGCGATGAATGCTCCTGAAAGTTTTACAAAAGTAGCTGATGCTTCTAAAGCAGCACTTGCTAAATAATTTGTAGCATCTTTTTTCGCTTTAGCAAAAAAGATGTCGGCATTTAGTGCCAGAACTATCTTTTGGGGAGTTTCGGCTCCTCAACCCCTTTAATTATTTCCCCTTAATTTTTTCAAACTTTATCTTTGAATTGTATTTTGTTCATTCCTTTTTTTATTTGTTGATGCAACAAATAAGAAAACGAATCCAAAAAAACACCGTACCGGCATACATAAAATAAAAATGCAAAGGACTGTCGTGGGCTGATGAAGTTTTTTGTAGTTTTGATTTACATGAGGGGTAAGAATTTCCTCTTTCCTTGTGTGTATTTATACTCACAAGGAAGGGGGGGGGGTGAGGTTACCCTCTTTGTGTTTCGCCTGAATATCCGATGATTCCTGGGCGTAAATTACAGACGTGCGTGAATCCTAGTGCTTTCATAGCGTGTTGTACTTGGTAGCTTCGGCTTCCTGAATGACAGTAAACGATAATGGCTTCCTCTTTCTTTCCTGCCAATTCCTCTTCTACTTTTGCGTAGAATTGTGAGGTAGGTACAAGGACATCTGTGCCTACGATATGTCCCATTTGGTACTCCATGAACTCTCTTGTGTCAACAAGTGTAAAGTCTATCATTCCTAGTTTTTTTGCTTCTATCAGTGCTTCAAGTTCATCTCCGTCAAGTTGTTCCTCTTTGAGTAGAACCTGTGCTTGCTCTTTTGTAAGGCCTCCGGAGTGTTGATGTACAACTTCTTCTATTTCATCATGTTGCGCCTGTGCTTGAGCATATTCAGGAGTACAGAAGATCCCACAGTGACAGGTACCATCTTCCGGGATCTCTTTTTCTAGAGCGGGTTTACATGGACAGATACGGTTATCTGCAGCTTTTTGTTCTTCTTTTGTCTCACCTTCTACCATAAAACAAGGACAAAATCTTTTACCATAGATCATCTTGTTGCGTGCAAGCCCCATAGCCACACCTTCATTGACATCATCATTAGGATTGAGAACAAAACCAAATTGGTTATTGACCTTATCTACAAATGTCCATGTTTTTTCTAATTCAGCTTGAAATTCATCTGAGTTCATATCTATCGGTTGCATTACATTCCTTTATTTGTAGTATTTGTACTGTTTATTTCTAATGTTTTTGCCATCTCATCAAACTCTTGCGCAAAAACCTGTATTTTTTTACCCCAGTCTAAAAGAAGTTCGTTGGTTTTATTGAGATCAATGTGAATATGTTGTTCATTGATCTCAACACCTGCTTCTTTTGTTTCAAGGATTCCTTTTTCCAGATCTGCAGAGATTTTTTTCATCTGCATATCCATTTTTTTACCCAAGTTATTAAAGAAGTCTTTGGTCTTATTCGTATCGATTGTAATGGTTCCATCATCCACATTGATACCCATTTTATTAAGTTTGGTATGTTCTTTTTCTTCTTGAACCTTTTTTGCTTCTAATTCTGCAAGTAGTTCTGCCTTTGCCTTCTGGGCAATTTGAGCATCATGTTTTGCTTGTTCTTCTTTATCTTCACAGCCGGTGAAAGCGAATAATATAAGGAGGGCAATAAGTACGTGGCGCATAAGTATCCTTTTTTAATTGATAGACACATTATACAATGATTTATAAAAGAAAGATAAAACGCCCATATCTTGAGATATGGGAAATTGAAGAAGAAGAAGTGTTATGAGTAGATTATCCACATTTTCCTTGACCGCATTTACCTTTCATTGGCGCTGGTTTTGGTTCTTTTTTCGCACTATCGCATTTGCCACTTGAACATTTTTCTGTTTTTTTACTGCTATCACATTTACCTTCATTGTTCATCATACTCTTTTTGCTGCTATCACATTTACCTTCATTGTTCATCATTCCCTGAGAATCTCCACATTTTCCCTCTGCTGTTGCAAATGTAAGTGATAAAGCTAAGGCACCTATCAATAATAAGCCTAATTTAAATGTATTTTTCATCGTTAATCCTTTGTGTTATTGCTCTTCACCAAATAGAAGGTGGTCTAAGCTAAATTTTCCGGCTCCTAATGAAGCAAATAGGGCTAAAAACAACAAATAATAAAGTGGAATTTCAAAACCATTATCTCCTGCGGAAAAACCATGTGCCAAATGTACGGTAGTAATGGCAACAATCATCACAACCATCAGTGGAATGGAAATGATACGTGTAAAGAGACCAAGAGTTAGCAGGACTACACCTAAAAGTTCTGTACTGGCAGCCATATATGCATTGAGAGTTGGGAATGGTATGCCCAGCGTGCCAAACCAAGTAGCAACGCTGGAAATATCTGACCACTTCTGCATCGCAGGCTCGTAAAAACCATACGCAACAGCAAGTCTGGCCAAAAGTAAAGAAATACTTTGCCCGTTGCTTAATATGTTTTTTGTTATCGGATATATCGTTTTTAGCATTGGTAACTCCTCTATATGTTTGTTGTTACAAGGCAAGTATAGTATGAAAGATGTGTACTGTGTGTGTATTAATTGAAGAAAAAGAAGAACCCTCTCTTAAAAAAAGAGAGGAGGAAGAAAAGATACTATTTCTCGCCACATTTACCTTCATCTGCTGCTGGAGATACATCTTTTCCCATAGCTGTACCACATTTACCGGCTCCGCATTTCATAGCAGGTGCTTCGGATTTTTTTGTTTCTGTTTTTGAATCTTCCCCACATCCTGTAATCCAAAGCAGTGCCGATCCCAGTAGTACTGAAAAGAGTAGATTTTTCATCATAATATCCTTTGAAATAATGTATTAAAACAGTATAACATAAGTTCCTTTGCGCTAAAAATCAACTTTTTCACATGTGTCTCCTTATATTTTTTTACAGTTTAAAGTATAATATCCAACCCGTGCAAAGTGCGTATATTTTATTGCACTTAGAGTGCACACAATATAAATATGATTAAAAAAACATTAAAGAGTGATGAATGAAAAGAAGAAAATTTCTTATACTGGGTTCACTGATCGGATTCTCTCCTTATCTGCAGGCAAAAGAGATTAGTACTTTTGAGAAAGCATTTAAAAAGTCAGAGCCTACACTTAGAGCAGTCCAGGAGCATTTGTTCCCAGAAGGGAGTAAGCTCCCTTCTGCAAAATCTATGAATGTAACACAGTTTTTGTTTGAAACTATGAGGCATAAGAGTTTTGATAAAGATATAAAAGCTTTTGTATTGGAAGGAACAAAAGAATTAGAGAAGCGAGAAAAAGGACGATTTGTATCTATGACACAGTATGATAAAGAAATAGCTTTACGTGCCTATGAAGAGACAAATTACGGGAGCAGTTGGTTATCTCGTATTCTGACATTGACTATGGAAGGACTATTCTGCGATCCGATCTATGGTTCAAATGTTAAAGAAGCAGGTTGGCAAGCACTCTCATCCTATGGTGGTTTTCCAAGACCAAAAACTAAGTATATTGAATTATGAGTGTTTATGATGTTGTCATCGTAGGTTCAGGGGCGAGTGGCGGAGCCGTTGCGTATACATTATGTAAAGCGGGGTTCAAGGTAGCTGTACTGGAAAAAGGTCGACTTATTAACCGCGAAGAGTTTTCCAAAGATGAATTGGCCTATTGCAGGAGAGATTTGGTCACACCCAATTTATTTGATGAGTATCATACCATAGAGGAAAAAATAGAAGGAGAGTGGGTAACGACTCCTACGTATGAGTCTGGTTGGAGCTTTTGGAATGGTAACATTGTGGGAGGATCTTCTAACTTGATGTCTGGTATGTTACATCGTTTACACCCTGATGATTTTAGGCTTAAAAGTAAATACGGAGAGATAAAAGGAGCCAATGTGGTCGACTGGCCCATTTCTTATGATGACATGGAGCCATATTATGCCTTAGCAGAAGAGTTAGTAGGGATTTCAGGCAAAGTCGATAAACATCCCTTTGAACCACCACGAAGTACTGCAGATTTTACACAGCCACCAACTAAAGAAAATGCAGTGGTAAAACTTTTTGACAAGAGCTGTAAAGCACTTGACATTACACCT
>JAPHUJ010000168.1 GCA_026193735.1 Sulfurovum sp. | reverse complement strand
TAAGCGGTGAAAGAATGGAGTTTATCGCCCCACTTTTTGATGATATGAAAGTGTATATATCTAAAAATTTTGATCAAGGTGAAGTAGATGAAAAAATCAATCCTCGTACTCTGGGTACTCTC
Source organism: Sulfurovum sp. (assembly GCA_026193735.1). GTDB lineage: Bacteria > Campylobacterota > Campylobacteria > Campylobacterales > Sulfurovaceae > Sulfurovum. The sequence goes on along the minus strand of JAPHUJ010000168.1, from coordinate 2,370 downwards.
TTTAATCACTTTTAACGGCTGTGGCGGTATCAAGGGATTGATGACCTATGATACGGATCCTTCATTAACAACCATTACACAAGTACATGCTTTACCTACGATGAATTCTGTAGGCTTTGAATGGAAAAAGATAGACGATCATCGCATACACGGTGTGAACATCTATAGAGGAAATAGTTCGCAAGATAAAGAAAATTTCCAACGTATAGGAACTGTAGGTAACCGTTATGCAACACACTTTGTAGATACGCATGTGACAGCAGACAGCACTTATCGTTATTCTTTTAGTACATTTTCTTTTGGAAAAGAGTCTAGACGCAGTGAGCCGCTGGAGGTAAAAACTTTAGCTGCATTTTCAGCAGTCTCTTTTGTCAAAGCGTATAAAGTAGCACCCTCAGTGGTAAAGCTTTTATGGAAACCACATGCCAATCCAAGCGTCGATAGCTATATCGTAGAGCGTTCAGTCAATGGTGGTGAATGGAAATTTGTCTCACAGGTGCAAGGACAACTTATGGCTGAGTACATTGATACCTTTGTAAGAAGCGGACATACATATAGCTATCGGATCATCGCACAAAGTTATGACAAGATACGTGCTTATCCCAGTCAACCAACACAACTCACATTATAAGCAGGAACAATGCCACATTTAAAAGTTACACCCTTTGATACTTCTATTATAGAACAACAGATAGCAACAAGCGAAATGATGACTTTTTGCGCTAAAGCACTGAATCGTCATGACATGCTCATAGGTGTTGAACATGCAGGAGAAGAATTCTTACTTCAACTTAAACCAGATGAGAAAGCTTATTTATTAAAGTATGACAAAGTAAGTAGACCGCTTAAAGTGAACCTTCTTAAAGAGGCCTTGGAAAGTGTTTCAAGAGAGTTGGATCTGGAGGTACTTTCTTCAAATATTGCCATATCAAATACTAAAACAGCACTCTCTTCAGAGTATTTTAAAAAGATAGAAGATTTTGAAAATATCACATACCCTAAAGAGAAGATCTCTGTTGAGGTAGGATTTGGAAGTGGACGACATTTGCTCTATCAGGCAAAAAAGAATCTTGATACACTTTTTATAGGGATAGAGATACATACACCTTCAGCACAACAGGTACTCAAACAGATAGAACTTCAAGGTCTTGAAAACATTTGGGTAGTGAACTATGATGCAAGACTGTTTTTAGAAATGTTACCTTCAAATGTATGTGAACAGATATTTGTACATTTCCCTGTACCTTGGGATAAAAAACCGCAAAGAAGAGTCATCAGTCCCAGTTTTATGGAAGAGTCCATGAGAGTACTAAGAAAAGGAGGACGTCTTGAATTACGTACAGACAGTGACAAATACTTTTGGTATGCGCTGGAGACTTTCTTCTCCGTACCTAAAGTTGAAGTGGAAATACGTAAAAATGAAGCGTTGGAAGTGACAAGTAAGTATGAAGCAAGATGGCTAAGACAAGAAAAAGATATCTATGATGTGTATGTCAAATGCACGCTGGAATCAGCACCTAAAGAAGTGACTATAGATTTTAATTTTAATGATGTAAAATATAGTAAAGGTATAGAAGATCGTTTACCACAAAAAGCATTGGTTTTTGTGGGGTATTTTATCCACTTTGAACGTATATATAAAATTTCAGACCGAAGCTTACTTATAAAATGTGCTTTTGGAAGTTTTGACAGGCCGGAACATAAATATATTTTATTAGAAGAAGATAGCTGTAGGTATTTTGTCTCTTCTCCTGTGAAGACGACAGTCAACTTTCAGGCACATCAAAAACTAGCCGAGCAAATAATGCTCACTAAAGGAGAGTAGAACATGTCTAATGTGATTCACGCTTCACATCTTACTCTTACCTATGGTAATGCAGATAGAGAGATCATTAAAGATGCTAATTTTAGCATTAAAAAGGGTGAATTTGTTTTTATTACCGGTCCCAGTGGTTCTGGTAAATCCACGCTGCTTAAAGCACTGTACGGAAGGTTAAAACCAAGTCAAGGTAATCTTGTAGTAGGAGGACTGGATCTGTCAACCATACGCCCAGGTAAGCTTCAGGAACTTAGAACACACATGGGGATCATTTTCCAAGACTATAAACTTGTGAACGAATGGACAGTGAAAAAAAATGTTGTCTTGCCTTTAATGATAGCAGGATACGCCACAGAGATACAGGAAACACAGGCACATAGGCTTCTTAAGCATGTTAAGCTTGCAGAGTATGCAGATAAATACCCATTGGAACTTAGCGGTGGAGAACAGCAGCGTGTGGGTGTAGCAAGAGCATTGGCAAAAAACCCAGTGGTGATCTTGGCAGATGAACCTACAGGTAACCTTGATGACTATTCATCGAATGTGATTTG
>JAPHUJ010000297.1 GCA_026193735.1 Sulfurovum sp. | reverse complement strand
AGGGTTACAATAAAATGCAGAATCTTAAAAACATTGTTCTGTTCACACTTTTTACACTAAATTCAATACATGCTGACATGATAGGAGGAGAAGCCTCTCTTGGTTTCTTTAATCATGATCCTAGTGGTAACGCTTCTTATAAAGGTACATCTTCAAATCTTGAAGAGACTTTTGGTTTCAGGGAAGAACAAGATCTGTTTTTTAAAGCCTATCTTGAACATCCCTTTCCTTTACTCCCTAATATAAAATTAGGGTACACCACGCTGGCACATGACGGAAGCAGAAGTGTAGAAGGATTTTCATGGGGTAACATTGACAATTTTGATGGAGCTATAGACAGTAGTTTGTCACTTGACATTACAGATGTGACACTCTATTATGAAGTACTTGACAATTGGGTAGAAGTTGATGCCGGACTTACAGCAAGACACATCACGGGAGACATGGGTGTCAGTACAGATGATGCACGCCATGATGCCATAGATTTTTCAACCTGGATACCTATGCTTTACGGGAAAGCCCGTTTTAACCTTCCATCGACAGACATCTCTTTGCAACTTGAAGCTAATGCTGTCAGCTATTGGGATATTACCGCTTATGATTATGAATTATCTGCCCGATACACCTTGGCAATGGGTATAGGTCTGGAAGCAGGATATAAATCATTTCATCTAGACAGTGATGACCTGATAGATGGATTCAAGACCAACATGGACTTTTCTGGTCCTTATGCCGCTGCTATTTGGGATTTTTAATGGCCAAACAACGTTTTAGAGATATCAAGCAAGGCAAAGTCCAAGAAGAAAAACACAAAGTAAGACCCGTACCAAACAAAGGGGATTATGCTTCAGTAGGGTTGAGAATAAAAGCTTTTTTAACCGATGCATTTATGCTGCTCATGCCCATCATGTATATTGTTTTTTATCTTGTCATGGATGGCAGGGAAGATTTTGCCGAGCATAAATTACTGGGCTGGTTCTACATACTTCTTCCTTTGGTCATCGTACAGACCCTCTTTATGTATAAGACGGGGCAAACACCTGGATATCGTGCCTATAATATCACCCTGATTGATGAAAACACAAAAGAAAAACCCTCTTTGTTTGTCATCTTCTTTAGAAATCTGGTTGCTATTCTTTCACTTTTTACCCTTTTAGGTTGGGCAATTATGTTTTTTCGAAAAGACAATAAAACGCTGCATGATCTCTTGTCTGCAACAGCTGTTGTAAACAAAAAATGAAACAAACTACCACTCTTCTTTCACCTCTTTTAAGTGCTTACTACTTTTTTTACTTTGCACTTGTCGGCATTTATGTCATTTTCATGCCAAAGGTTTTACTTGATCTTGGATACTCACCCCTGGAAGTAGGTATCCTTTATGCTGCTGCTCCTTTTATGCGCTTTCTATTGCCTTTTGTCTTTCGTCATGCTATCTCTTTAACACCCAAGGTATATCAATTCTCTTTACTTTTTACCTTTATGGGTACCCTGCTTTTTTTAGCCACCGTCAATGATTTTTGGGTCTATCTTGTTGCAAACCTTCTTTTTGGTGCAGCGATGGGGATCTCGCTTCCTTATGTTGAGACCATAGCTCTAGCTAATTTGTCAAAACACCGTTATGGGAAAGTGCGTCTCTGGGGTTCTCTTGGTTTTATGGGTATTGCACTATGGTTAGGTAAAGTACTTGACTCGCCTTATGAAGCCCTTTATTACTTAAGTACTATGGCATTTCTAACCCTGCTTTTTGGTGCCATGCTTACAAGACACGACAGTATTTCACACTCTACGGCGCAAGATGATGCGTCATTCTCACTTTCCAAATATTGGGCCTTTTGGGTTTCTGTTTTTTTGATGCAAGTAGGTTTTGGTGGTTTCTATAACTTCTTTACCATCTATGAAACTTCCCATGGGATCTCGCTTGAAATGACAAGTTGGATGTGGAGTTTTGGTGTGATATGTGAAGTTTTCATGCTTTACTTTCAAGGTCCGTTGCTACAAAGAAACTTACTCAATATATTACAGTTTGCCACACTTGTCACAGCACTTCGATGGATGATGCTTTACCTCTTCCCCGATTCTGTAATACTTACCTTTGCATCACAATCCTTGCATGCCATAGGTTTTGCACTCTACCATTCTGCTGCCATCACCTACGTCTTTTCTCTCTATACACAGAAGAAACTTGCACAACAGTTTTTCCTGGGTATAGCATTTGGGCTAGGCGGCTCCATGGGTGCTGTACTTTCCGGTCAGATCTATGGAGAATATCTTTTCCTCGTAGAATCCCTTATCGCCTTAGTGGCATTTATTATCTTGCTTGTCCATCAAAGACGTAAAGAGAATATACAGGCATGAAAGAATCCATAGTTGCAATCATCTTCGCAGGAGGAAAAAGTTCTCGCATGGGAAAAGACAAGGCCCTGCTTCCTTTTGGTAGATACCATACACTCACCGAATTTCAACACCATAAACTAAGCACATTATTTCAAAAAGTATATATCTCAGCAAAAGAAAATAAATTCGATTTTGATTGTAGGGTGATCGAAGATACCTATAAAGAGAGCTCTCCTCTTGTAGGTATCATCTCTATTTTTGAAACCTTAAATGCAGAGGAAATTTTTATTTTAAGTGTTGATGCACCCTTTGTCAACAGAGATACTATAGAGAAGCTCTTGATTCATAATGTGCATGATCGGGATGCTATAGTCGTTCAAAGTCCCAGTGGCGTTCAACCACTTTGTGGGCTCTATAAAAAGTCTATTTTACCTTTAGCCTATGCTCAACTGGAAAAGAATAATCATAGATTAGGTGATCTATTGCACCTTGCAAATACACTTTTTGTGAAATTTGATGAAGACAGACCTTTTACAAACCTCAATCATCCCAAAGAGTATCAAGAGGCTCTTAAGAATTTTGGGACTTCTTAATAGTCAGAGACTTTGAACTATCTATCATCTGCATCATCAGTTTTCGTGAGAAGTAAACAAATTTTTCAAACAATGCACTGTGATACTTATCTTTATGGTAGATCATCAGAAAGTCTCTTTTACACTCAAAGTTCTCTACTGGTACCCGATGAAGTTTTCCTTCCAAAAGTTCACTTTCCACTGCGATCTTAGATATACAAGTCAAACATTCACGGTTCATCAAAATACTTTTAATAGACTCCGTATGTCCAAGTTCCAAGAAAATATTTAAATCATCCACCTTCTCTTTAATATACTCCAAAAAGACTTCTCTTGTTCCAGATCCCTCTTCTCTAAGTACCCATCTTTTTTGCGCCAATTCATCTATATCACAACTCTTGCACAGGTTTTGATCTGCGGTAACAACAACCAATTCATCTATCCCTATCTTCTCTTTTACAATATCAGAACCAGAAACAAATCCTTCAACAAAACCAATGTCAATGATCCCTTCTTTTATCATGTCTGCTATCTCTTTGGTATTACCCTCTTTGAGTGTAATTTTAACATCAGGGTAAGAACTCATATAGCTACAGATGATAGCCGGCATCAAATAGTCCACTATCGTCGTACTTGCACCCACGCGGATCATGCCCTTGTTTTCTGAATTCTTAAATTCATACTCAATATCTGAAAGCTTTTTAAAGATAGGATCAACCTCTTTATAAAAAGCACGCCCCACTTCATTCAGTACAAGCTTTTTATTGATTCTATCAAATACTGGTCTACCCAGGATATTTTCCAATTCTTTAATGGACATAGAGATGGCTGATTGACTCAACTTCATATCTTTTGCCACATTTGTCAAATGCCCAGATACCACAACATTTAAAAAAATCTCCATTTGTCTAAGCGTTAATTTCATATTTCTCTTTTGTGTACAATAGATTTTTATCATTTCTTATATTGCAAAGATGAATAATTCGTAAATTATATCAAAATTATAGTAGAATTCT
>JAPHUJ010000051.1 GCA_026193735.1 Sulfurovum sp. | reverse complement strand
GGCGATTATACCCAAAAAAGTTTGAAATGGTGATGAAGACTGCAATTTCGTCTAAAAGGAGAGAGCCCATGTCTAATGTTATTCAAGAGTTTTCTCGTTTTGCACATGCATACGATACCTATAATGTAATTCAGGCAGAGGTTGCCAAAGCATTGGTAAAGCAACTCCCCTCATCTCATTATGCTACTCTTTTGGACATTGGGTGTGGCAGTGGCGAAGTCTATAAGAACATAGAAAAAAATAATTGTTCCTTTGAACACTTTATTGCCCTGGACTCTTCCCCGGAGATGCTAGAGATACATCCTTCCGGGGAAAATATTGAAAAAATATGTGCAGATTTCAATAATCGTAAAACATTTGATACCTTTTCTTTAGCGCATCCCAGTCTTATCCTTTCTTCTTCGGCTTTACAATGGAGTAGAGATTTAGATTTCACTTTATCTGAGATCTCAAAAAAGGCATCTCATGCCTATTTTGCTATTTTTACATCAAATACTTTTAAGACATTACATCAAACTGCTCATATATCCTCACCTATTTACAGTGAGGATATATTAAAAACTACCATCGGGAAATATTATCAGGCTACGTTTGAATTAAAAAAGTATAGACTTTATTTTGAGACAGTACGAGAGATGTTTACCTATATTAAAAGAAGCGGGGTAAGTGGCGGAGAAAAACAACTGACTTACAAGCAGACTAAACAACTGATGGAGACATACCCCTTGGATTATCTAGAGTTTGAAGTATTGTTTGTTAAAGCCACTTCTTTGGATATTCATTCTATATAAAAAAGATATTTTTAGAGTATAAAGGAGACAGGATGAAGTTCTTTACTTCAGAAGAGATCGGCATTTATAAGATGCTCAATCCCCTTCGAAGTCTCCTCTTTAGTCATCACTTCCAAAAATTCCAAGAAGCTGGAGTAGTGCTGTAAACATATTTAGAAAGTCCAAGTAAAGAGACACTGCTGCATCTACAGGAGAGTCATATGCACCATTTGCTATGTTCTGTGTATCATAAATCGTAAAAATACTAAACAACAGTAAGATCCCCGCAGTAATAATGACATGCATCATTGGACTTTGAAGTATAAACATATTTACCAGGGAAGCGATGATCACTACAATGAGTGTAATAAATAGTGGTTTACCCCAACTGGAGTAATCTGATTTACTATTGATAGCAAATAAACTTAATGCACCAAAAAGGACAGATGTCATTAGGAAAGCATTTCCGATAACTGCACCATTACCTGCACCGATAAGTGAGGCCAAAAGAGGTACCAAAGAAACACCTGTAAGAAAAGTAAAGACAAAAAGTGCTGCCATGTTTAAGCCTGGTTTGCTTCTTGTCATTCCAAGTCCTACAAAAAGCATAAAGAGCTCAGCTCCAAAAATGAACCACTTGTATTGCATGACAGCTTCTGCATAAGGCATAGTTACATAAGCCCCCGCTGCTGCTGCGATCATACTCGCAGCCAATAGTTGATATGTTTGTTTCATAAAGCTTACAGATACGCCTTCTTGAACGTATTCAGCTTCTGTTGACGTGTAATTTCTATCATATAAAGCCATAATATTCCTTTAATTATTAATTTAAAGCAAAGTATAGTCCGCAGAGATTAATCTAAGGTTAATAAGAGCATTTTACTCAATGCCTCTTTGCTCTTGCAGCTTTTTGTACTCATCTCTTGCTTCCTGGGCATCTGTTTTATTGTTTAGGATTTGGTTGGTGCTTTTTTCTTCTGTTGAAGAAGGGACTTCTGCTGTATCCATACAAGCAGATAAAATAAATAGAGTAGAGAATAGAAAAAGTAGACGCATAAGTGTTCCTTGATTATTAAACTAAATTAGGATTATAAAATACTACACTTAAATATAGCTATAAAATATTTGACTTTTATATATAATATGTAAGTAAAAAATAAATTTAAAAGAATTTCAATGATTTTCGGAAAAACCCTTGACAAGAGATTAGTTCGGTGCTATAATACGCGTCCAACAACACATGGACGGCTAGCGAGTTGCTAGGAAGAGTGTTATTGAAT
>JAPHUJ010000209.1 GCA_026193735.1 Sulfurovum sp. | reverse complement strand
TTCCATGCATATACGAAACCAATCGCAAGTAGTCCTATAAATAAAATCATTTCCGCAAAACCAAACCAACCAAGCAGTTTAAAGTCTATCGCCCAAGGGAACATAAAGATGATCTCAACATCAAACAAAATAAACAACAGTGCTATCAGGTAAAACTGTGCAGAAATAGTGTTAGGTTGTTTTGTTACCTCAGGTCCACACTCGTAGATGCTAAGTTTAAGCTTTTCTGTATCAAGCCGTGCAAATTTTCTAGAAACAAAACGTGCAGCCCATAACGTCGCGGGGAACGCTACAGCTGTCATCGCAAATAAAACAAATACCCCGAAATATGGATGTTCTGTAATTACATGAGTCATATTAATCCCTTAAGTTTTTTCATCAATTCTTCACACCAAAGTTTATCTATTGGCTTAAACACCCTTACTTTTCAGTGTAGAGAATTCTCAGAATATTAGTTCGATATTAGCTGAAAGATGATTAAACCCTATTGTCAATCTTTATGCTTAATCAGATTAGTTTTAAGTATGTAACTATGTGAAACAAAGAATTTATTGATACAATATCTAAATAAATTATAATAAATATAAGGAAGTATACATTGGAGTTGCTCAAGAAATACACGAATGTACTCTACTGGATAGCAATGGCAGGCCTGATCCTTTGGTTTCTCTATTCTAAGGGGTGGATACTGGCTAACTTTGAATCCATAGATGCCAAACAAGCCATAGCTCTACTCGAAAAAGATGAAAATGTAACTCTTCTTGATGTAAGAACCATACAGGAGTATAAAAGTGGTCACCTCAGAAATGCTACTCTTATTCCCGTACAGGAACTCAGCAAAAACCTAGGGTTACTCAAACAGGATAAAAATAAAAAGATCATCGTCTACTGTAGAACAGGAAGCAGAAGTGTATCCGCATCCCGGATCTTGGAAGAAAATGGCTTTACTCCACTCAATGTTAAAGGCGGAATTATTCAACTGATGGGTGCTAAAGCGGAACTGGTAAAGTAATCTTTACCCTTAAACTTTAAAGCCCATACTCTTTACACCTTCAAAACTGGAACCAAGCTCTTTTTCTATCTCTTCCAAAAAATCTTGATTACCAAATACACTCTCTTCTCGTACTGCCACCTTATACGCAGTGTTTTTGATGATAAGGTTTATCTGTCCCCCTGTAAGTTCATGTTTTGCCAATTCTTCTATGTCAAACCCCTCTTCATAGTCCGCATTTTCAGGAAGCATGAACTGCCAAAGTCTGAGACGTTGTTTGCGTCCTGGTTTTTTAAACTCTATCTTATAATTAAATCGACGGGAAAAAGCCTTGTCAATATTCCCCAGTAAATTGGTGGTAGCAATGAGTATACCTTCAAATTTTTCTATCTGTTCGAGGAAAATATTTTGCATTTGATTATGCATCTTATCTGCAGAACTTCCAGCACCTTCACTCCTTGCACTTAAAAACTGATCTGCTTCATTTAGAAGCAAAATAGGATCCACTTTTGCTTGTTTACTCAACTCTTTGAAGTCATCAAATATCTTACGTACGTTCTTTTCACTCTCTCCTACATACATAGAAAGAATTTTTGAACAGTCAAACGATAAAATAGGTTTTTTAAGTGTTTTAGCCAAGCTCATGGCAGTCATTGTTTTACCTGTTCCTGCCGCCCCATAGAAAATAATACGTGCATCAATACCTTTACGCTTGTCTTTAATGCCCCACTCTCTAAGTTTTTTAAACACTTCTTTGTCAACCTGTTTGACAACATTCTGTAATGTTTCTCTTGTTTTGGGATGCAAGACGACATCATCCAAAGTAGTTGTGGGTTTTAAGTATTCAAAAAGCTCTTGATCCTGTACCAATGCATCTAACTTGAGCTTAGTTACTTTTTTGCTTTTTTTAGGATGTATGATGCGTTGCATGACCTCTTCTTGCAAATAAAAAGACCGACTTACTCCGCCAAACATATTCAGTATCTCTTCATAGTCAATAATGTCATCACTTATAAGTCTTGCACCATCTTCAAGCAAAGCACGGTTTTTTATCTTCTCGTACTCATCAAAGCTTATGAGTTCAATGAGGGTGTTCATGTCTCTAAATTGTCCTTCTCCCCCACTGTACTCTTCTTTAAGTAAAGCTAAAAAAATCCGTTTTTCTTTTTCGTCAAGTTCTTTTTCTTTAAAAAACTCTTCTACAACGATAGGTGTTTCTGTCATCTTCACACGTTCTTCTATACGTGTTGTCAAGAGTGTCAATTTATTTTTTAAACGTCCTATACTAAGTGAATTATCTGCAAAACCTTGCTTGAATGTAGCTATTTTATGTAAAAGTGCTACCATATCAAACTGATCCTGTAAATACTCCAGATGATCCGTATAAGGTTTCACTTCCGGAAGGAAAATCTCCAATGATCCTTCTTCAAGCAAACGCAATAAAGAAATACTGGGTGTCACAGACGTACTTAAAAGTTCCAATTTGGATGCTTCATGTGCTTTTACTTGTCCAAAACTCACTTGAATCATCCAACCCAGATCCAAAAGATTTTTAACCAATTCAAGTTTTTTCAGATATGCATACCCTTCTGATGAAAAATTGTCTTGAAGCATTTCCAATACAGAAACCTCTTCTAGCCCCGCCACATAACGTTTACAAATATACTGCACCAGAGATGCTTCTTCTTTGGTACATTTTAAATGCTCGAAAATAGAAGCCTTGGTTACATCATTTGTTTCAATAAAGTCAATAAGGTGTTTCAATAGTGTTCCTAATATATGATATATTGTTTGAGTATAACAAATATTTGCTATACTTTGAGTAATACATTAATCTGGTAAAAAAGGAGAACATATGCGTATAGTATTTATGATGACTGTTGCTTTTTCTATGGTGATGGCTGAACCAACGATGGTCAAAGACCCAAAAACCAGTCTCATCTGGGAAGATACACTCCATACTACAGAGCAAAAAGTGACCTACAGTGAAGCGCAAGCCTACTGTGAAACATTAACACTTGGCTCCTTTGATAACTGGCGTATACCTACATTGACCGAATTATTTACTATCGTAGATTATACACGTTATAAACCTGCTGCACTTAAAGAATTTAAGCATGTTGACAACAATACACTCTACTGGTCAAGCACAGCATATGCAAAATCAAGTACAGAGTACTGGGGTGTAGTTTTTAAAGATGGTTCCACAGACGATTCATCTGAGACTTATGTGAGATATGTTCGATGTGTGAGAGATATAAAATAAGAGATGTCCCTATTTAAAAATCTTTTTTTCAAACCTCTCTCTACACAACTTACTGTGACTTCAAACAATGGGTTTCATCTTAGACCCGTTGCACAATTTTCCGCTTTAGCCAAATCATTTTCTTGTCATATCACTGCTACATTTAAAGATAAGACGGTCGATACAAAAAGTGTCAGTACCTTACTCTCACTCTCTTTGGAACAAGGTGATACTTTTACACTCGTAACAAAAGGGAAAAAAGCAGAAATAGCACTTGAAAAACTTCAAATACTCTTTGAAACACTGATGCATCATGATAAAGAGATACATCAGATAGAAAAAACTGCTTATAGTTATGAAGGCTCTGTTTTGCAAGGAGAGATCATCTCTGAAGGTATTGCCATTGCGTCTTCCTATAAGTATAATGTGCAAGAGATACAACACAAAAGTAATATGCACTTTAAAGAAGCACTGCAAAAAAGCATAGATGAATTGGAAGTACTGCATGCCACACAGAAAGATAATGATCATGCCGACATCTACCTTGCACAAAAAGAACTTTTATCATCACTGGGAGAAAAAAGCCATACCTTCGCAGAGCTTGAACAGTCAGTAGAAGAAGAATCAAACAAACTTTTAGGCACTAAACTTGACTCCAAAAGAAGTGATTATCAAGATATACTCCAACGTATTAAAAAACATCTGGGGTTAGAGATAAAAGTCACTTTTCCCGATACACCCTTTATATTGCTATGCAATGATCTGCTGCCCAGCGAGATAGACCAACTGCAACAGACAAAAGTTGCAGGAGTGGTCTTAAAAGAGACTTCTATGAACTCCCATACAGCCATTTTACTTCGTGCTTCGGGTATCTGTTCTCTTATTGCAGACACCCAAGACCTTGTCGAAAATGAAACTGTCATACTTGATACACACGCTGGTGTGATCGTTCAAGATCCAACTTCTCATGATCTACAAAAAGCAAGAGAACAGTTGAAAAAAGATCATGTACAAAGGTCGCACTCTGCAACAAAACGGTTTGAACCAGCCGTCACACAAACAGGCAGACATATCAAAGTTTTTGCCAATGCTGCTGATATAAGCACAGCAAGAGCAGCCAAAGAAGAAGGTGCGGAAGGTATAGGTCTTTTACGTTCAGAATTTTTGTTTAAGGATGTCAAACCTTCTTTAGAAACACAGCAAAAAGCCTACAAAGAGATCTTTGAACTGTTTGATGACATCACAGTGCGTACGCTGGATGTAGGTGGGGACAAAGCCTTACCTTATATACAGATACCTGCTGAAAACAACCCTTTTTTAGGGGTACGTGGGGTACGTTTATTCTATACCCATCCGGAACTCTTGGAAGAGCAACTACATGCGATTTTTCTGGCTGCAGAAAATAAACGTGTAAAGATCATGTTCCCTATGATCAGTAGTGTAGAAGAATTTATTCAAACAAAATCCTTTGCTCAAAGCGTAGCCAAAAAATATCAGCTTGATATTTCACATCTTCATTTTGGAATTATGATAGAAGTGCCCTCAGTACTTTTCTTACTGGAAGCATTTAATGATGTTGTTGACTTCTACTCTATCGGTACCAATGACCTGACACAATACCTTTTTGCCATAGAAAGAACACATCCTCTGCTCAAAGCGGATGCACTCTCTCCAGCAGTATTTTCTGCCATTGAGATCATTCTGAATAAAGCAACCAAACCTGTCAGTATCTGTGGTGAATTGGCTGCAAATAAAAATGCTATACCCAAACTTTTAAACCTAGGAATAGAAACACTCAGTGTTTCTCCAAAAAGTATCGCTCAAACAAAAGAGGAAATAAGATATGTTTAATTTACTTCAACGCATCGGAAAAGCACTGATGACCCCTATTGCAGTACTTCCGGTTGCTGCACTTTTACTTCGCTTGGGATTTGGTGATATCTTTGATGGTCAAATAGCCTTGATCATGAAGAGTGCCGGAGATGCGATCTTTTCTCATCTTGATCTCCTTTTTGGTATAGGTATTGCCTATGGATTGGCAAAGAACAATGATGGGGCCGCAGCACTTTCAGGTGCGATAGGTGTACTCATAGCCAAAGCCGTCTATCTCAGTATAGACAAAGAAGTCAACATGGGTGTGTTTGTAGGTATCATTATCGGTGTCATTGCCGGTACACTTTACAACCGTTATCATGACATCAAACTGCCTGAATTCTTAGGCTTCTTTGGAGGGAAACGTTTTATCCCTATTATCACCGCTCTTTCTGCCATAGGCGTCGGTGTACTTGCAGGATATTTCTGGCACTTTGCACAAAGTGGTATCGATGCATTTTCAAATG
>JAPHUJ010000169.1 GCA_026193735.1 Sulfurovum sp. | reverse complement strand
TAGATTAAAAAAATCTTTCATTACATCCAGTCCAAAACATATTTTTAAAGCACAGATAATGTATGTATCTATTTTAAAAATGCTTGCCTAAACTCGTCTGCATGCAGAGGTTTAGAAAAATGATATCCTTGATACCTGAGGTTACTATCTAAAGCAAGAAGCAACTCTTTTTGCTTCTTATCTTCGATACCTTCTATAACTATGTTATAGTTAAATTGTCTTCCTATGTCTAATATCGTTGAGACAAGATGTAGTTCTTCGGGATTAGATACTATATCTTTTATAAACGCTTTGTCTATTTTTAATGTATTGAAAGAGAGCTTTTTAAGGTAAGACAGAGATGAATAGCCTATACCAAAATCATCAATGGCACACTTCACCCCTTTCCTGCGTAATTCATTTATAATATCTTGCGTATTATTAAAATTATCTATAAGTGATCTTTCTGTAATCTCTACCATAATATCTTTGGTATCTAATCCATGTTCTTTTAATCTTCGAAGGAACTCTATTGCAAAATTATTTTCTACAAATTGCTGGGCATTCACATTGATTGAAACATATTCAAGTTGCCATCTATTCTCTTTTTTCCACTGAGATATATGCTGACATATGTTGTCAAGTACCCACCATGTGACTTTGGAAAGTAACCCCGCCTTGAGTGCCAATGGTATAAAATCATCAGGTGACAGTAATCCTTTTGTTGGATGCTGCCATCGTATCAGTGCCTCAGCAGAAAATAATGCATCTTCTTTGACACTCACTATAGGTTGCAAAAAGAGTTCAAACTGATTCTTTTCAATAGCATACGCAAGATCATGCTGAAGTAGAAAAAGATCTTTTTGCTGTTTATCTAAAGATGAATCATAATATGAAATATGATCATTGGCAATTTTGGCTTGATACATTGAGAGATCAGCATGTCGTATGATCTCTTCAGTATTTGTATAACCAGGTTCCATAAGAACAATACCTATGCTTGACTGAATGTGCAATTGCATCTCTTTGATGATAAATGGATCTAAAAAAATATCTTGTAGTTCTCTGGAAAACTCTTGAGCTTCTTGATTTGCTATATTCCTATCTTCTGAGATATATGGTATCACGATGATAAATTCATCTCCACCTAATCTACTTACAATACATTCTTCATCTAAAAGCTTGAGCAAACGTTTAGAGACAATAAGAAGCACATCATCTCCTATTCCATGCCCCAAAGAGTCGTTGATACTCTTAAACTGATCCAAGTCAAGATAAAAGAGTATCGAAAAAAAAGTTTCATGCTTGATATCATTGACAAGGTTTTCTATATGGTTCTTAAAACCTCTACGATTTAACAAGCCTGTAAGTACATCATGTTGAACCATATATTTAAGCTCTGTTAAGGCAGTATGTTCTTTTGTTTTATCTTCGATCATACCTACACCGCCCACAATTCTATTGGCAGTATCAGTAAAAGAAAAGGCTTTTGCATCTATCCAAAAATGTTTGTTGTTCAATGATGTATAAGGACCTACATATGATTTGGGTCCTTGAGTAAGTGAATGTTTCAATGTTTCCACTATCCGACTATCAGGAAGCGTATTAAGATTCATACCTATTATAGTTTCTTTCTCATGCTCAAATAGTGAACCTAATTGTGTATTGCACTCCAATATTTCTAGGTCTTTACTGTAAGTAAATATCCCAAGAGGTGCATTCTTAAACAAACTATGCAAGAGCATGTGTTCTGATTTTAAGGTATTAAATTCTTCTTTTTGTGTATAAATTTTATATATGGTTGTTACCTGTGCTATAAAATACAGAAACAATGAGACGGCGAGTATTAAGTGCAGAGGTGTATCCTCAAGGAATAACATTGTGATCATAAGAGGGAAAAGAAGTATAATTGCATACCCAATATTTAAGCGTATATCTGGAGACAAAGAAACCGCAGACCCGGAAGATAATCCTAAAAGTACAGCAACGATATAAAGTTGATAATAATAATCTACCTGATATATAAAGATAAACCCAATTGTAGAAAATAAAAGTGCCGTCATAACTGCATTCAGGATAAATTTTCTATACCATACCCCTATAGAGTATTTTTCAGGATCTTTCTTAAAAATATAAGCAGAATATAGTCTGTAACCTGTCAATATAACTAAACTCAGAAACCAAAATATAATACTACTGTGAAGTATAGGATATAAAGCCACAGTTGATAATGTGACCAATAGAAGAAGGACCAGAAGGCTTCTACTGGAAAGTGCATAAAGCGAAGTAACTACAGATTCATCCATAGATTGAAGCTCTTCTAGTTTAGAGGATAATTTTTTTAAATTCATGGCGGCATTATACATTAAACTATATGAAGATGAAGCGAACATAGTTTATTATACCTTACAACTCATTTCCTGTCTTAATAATATCCAATCCGAAACGTGTTCTTAGATCATGTATATTTTTATGCAATTGTTTTTCTTTACTGTCGTCATTAAACTCGATCAGTGAAAGTGTCTTTAGGTTAAGTGAAGCAAAATTGGAAACACTCAGTGTAAGTTTTACAGCTCCTTTCTGTTCAAGCGCTATCTCTTCATATATTTCACTCAACATGGATTTAAAAAGTGTCTCAGAAAATATCCTGTCTACAGTGAGTGTCTTTTTTACCTTAACACCGTATTCATATCCTATTTTTAAGTAGTAACTTGTAGGGTTTACCTCTATGGTCATGACCATATAGATGATATGCCTTGCCATGATCATAATACGTCTTTTTATTTCACTGTTATCATAGATAGCATCAAAAGTACGGCTGATGCCTATGGACTTTCTCTCTCCCCCAGTACATATACCTTCATTGTCTGTACCTGTGACACGTCCATAAAGTTGTATACCGGGTTTTTTCCATGACTCAAAAAGTGCTTTGTGTCGTTTTACATCACCTAGTGTAGAGATGTAGTGCTCCCCTAGCCTTTTTTGAAAACCTTTTCCTATGCCTGGAAATTTTTTGATGGGAATATGTTCTATATATGCATCTATATCTTTCACCTCATACACACCATAAGGCTTGGCAGACTCAGTTGCAAGTTTTGCTATCCATTTTGCTTTGGAGATACCTATAGAAACGGGTATATCAAAATGTGCAAGTATCTTTGCCTGTAATTCCTTAGCAAAGGCATACACCTCTTCGTCTTTTTTCCAACCGCTGAGATCTCCAAAAAACTCATCTATACTGTATTGTTCTACTTTAGGAATATGTGCCAACATAAATGCATGTATTTTATGGGAAAGTTTATGATACAGTGGATAATTCGAAGGTATAACCGTCATGTTAGGACAAAGTTGTAAAGCCTGGGCTATGGGCATAGCAGTCTTTACACCACATACCCTGGCCTCATAACTCGCAGTGGTCACTATGCCTCGTATCTTTTTTCTTCCCTCTATCTCATCCACAAAATAAGACTCAAACGTTTTCTTTTTATCACTATAGAACACAGGTGTAACAAAGGCACCGGAGTTGTCATTCATCAATCTGATATAGGTTCGTTTTTTATTAAAGATCTCTAGATTACTACGACTGCCTACAGCTATAGGTATGCCTTTGAGTCTCTGATCCACACTCCGCTCAGCAGAAGCAAAAAAACTGTCTATATCTATATGTAAAAACAAACTATTAACCTTCTACTCTAAGATATTTAGAAAAGTATATCCATCTTTCAAATTTACAGTAAGATATATGACAATATGTCATACTTTTTTTCATATCTCAAGATACTTTATTTATCTATTTTTCAATAATAATTTTAAATTTTATTAACATTTACTTAACACTTAAGTAATAGAATTATATGTGTTTATAATATATAAAAATATAACTAAATATTTAGTTCATACTTAGTTCATACTAATTTTATATCATAAGTACGCTATAAAATTAAAATTAGAGGGAGAATATATGAAATAT
>JAPHUJ010000094.1 GCA_026193735.1 Sulfurovum sp. | reverse complement strand
CAGATACATTAAATGAAGCACATGACAAAGTCTATCTAGCTTCAATTTTATGTAATGAGATACATTATGAAAAATCCAAAGAAGGTAGTGTGGATTTTTTTGGAGATCAGGTAGATATCGCATTGGCACAGTTTGCTGCAGATGCAGATGAATCTTATGTAACAAGTTCAAGATCATACAGAAAGATAGATGAGATACCGTATGAACCTATAAACAGATTTTCTGCAGTCATGATGGAACTAGATGATAAGATCTTTCAATTTAGTAAAGGTTCACCCGAAACAGTACTTGAGCATTGTAATGTGAACGAAAAAGAGAAAAAAAAGATTTTAAAAGATGTAGATGAATGGGCACTGAAAGGGTATAGAACTATTGCACTGGCATATAAAGAGTCTATAGATGAATCCACTATCAATCTTAAGGATTTTACTTATCTTGGCTTTGTCGCCATCATCGATCCGGTAAGAGAAGAGAGTCCTGATGCCATCAAAAAAGCACAGGAAGCCGGTATAAAAGTAGTTATGATCACCGGAGATCACCCAAATACAGCATTTTGTATCGCTCAACAACTTGGCATTGCCTCTTCTGATGATGCAGTAATGAGTGAAAAAGAGTTACTTTTATGGGAGAAAGATGGTGCAAAAGCAGAAGAAATTAAAGATAAAACCGTTTTTTCCCGTGTAACACCAGAACAAAAAATGAAGATCGTTATGGCCTTTCAAGCTCTTGGACATTATGTTGCCGTGACAGGAGATGGTGTAAATGATGCCCCTGCTCTCAGACATGCAAACATTGGTATTGCTATGGGTAAGAGTGGTACAGATATTGCAAAAGCTTCCAGTGACCTCATTTTAACTGATGATAATTTTACTTCCATTCTTAATGGTATAGAAGAAGGTAGACGTGCACATGACAACATCAGAAAAGTGGTCTACCTACTCATATCGACTGGTTTTGCAGAGTTAGTCTTAGTGATGCTTTCTTTTATAACAGGATTTCCTTTACCTCTTCTTCCCGTACAACTTCTATGGCTTAATCTTGTAACCAATGGTATAGAAGACGTGATGCTAGGACTTGAAAAAGCAGAACCATATCTTTTAAAAAGAAAACCACGGTCTCCTAAAGAACCTATCTTTAATGGACTGATGATTAGACGTATTGTGGTAGGCGGTCTCTATATCGGTATCGTTTCCTTTGTAATGTTTTACTTTTTACTACAAGGAGGTGAGAGTGTTGAGAGTGCAAGAAATATCATACTGCTTCTAATGGTACTCTTTGAAAATGTACACGTTTTTAATGCCAGAACCGAGATCAATTATCTGCATAAGATTGGATATAGAAGCAGTATCTTGTTGATTTTATGGGTCATATTTACACAACTTTTGCATATCGCATGTATGTATATTCCTTTTATGCAAAACGTACTGTCAACACAACCCGTCTCGTTTGATATTTGGTTGGAACTTGCTATTATTGCAATTGGTTTGATTTTTGTTATGGAAGTAGATAAGTGGTTGATGTTACGGAAAAGAAAGGGCATATTATGAAAATTGCATTTTTTGAGACAACAGAGGAGAAAAAATTATTTTTTGCATCACGTTTAAAAGGACATGAGCTTTTCTTTTTTGAGAGAAGTATCCAGGAAGTTCTGATAAAGCATGAAGATTATGAAGTTGTCTCTGTGGGATCACACTCCCGTATCAGTGATGATATCCTGAAAAAAATTCCAAAACTCCGTTATATGCAAATCAGAGCAGGAGGTTTTGATCATATCAAATCCAGTCATCTTTACAATAGAAACTTCATGGTGAGTAATGCCGCTGGCTATGCAGGTCCAGCAGTGGCAGAGTTTGCTTTTTCTTTACTGATGAATGCCGCCAGAAAAACCCATATTTCCCTTCAACGCAGTCAAAAAGAGAATTTTAATTACCATGATCTGAAAGGGATGGAGCTCTTCGGTAAAACGATCGGTATCCTTGGATTGGGGACCATAGGTTTGCAGATAGCAAAAATAGCCAAAGGATTTGGGATGGATATTTTTGGATACTCCAGAACAAAAAAGCCTATTTTTGATTCACTTAATATACATTTTGCTTCAGTAGAAGAAGTTTTAAAGCATGCTGATATTCTTATGATCGCTTTGCCATTGACACCCTCCACCCGAAATCTTATCAACGAATTAAATAGTAAATTGATCAAAAAAAAGAGTATCATTATCAATGTTTCCAGAGAAGAGATCATGGAAAAATCTCTCTATTACAGTCTCAAAAATATCATTGCATCTGATGTATGCAATGATATTTCTCTAGCTAAAAAAGAGAATTTTCTTTACACACCTCACATAGGGTATTATACTCAAGAAGCCTTAGAAAGAATTCTGGAGATTTCACTACAAAATTTAGACCAATTTTTAAGAGGTGAAACGCCACAAAATTTGCTTAAAATAAAATCCAAAGAGAATTATCAATAGAATCTTTATTTTACCCTTTCATTATTATCTTCTATTCCAATTATTATGATAAATGAGTGGTTAATGTTAAAAAAGAAATACGTATGATTTGTTTAGAGAATCTTTATAATCTGACAAAAAATGGCAAGACAAAGTGCTAAAAAACACATATTATATAAAATAGAATTAATTACTTTTGATACTAGTTACTTTTTCCAAAGATACTCAACCCATTTACGTATTTCAATCATACCAAATACCCATAGCGCCAATAAGCCGATCATACTAAGTGACTCGGCATTTAGTGGAAGTGTATTAAATACGTCTGAAAGTGCATAAATTGCAAACAGCTGCAATACTGATCCAATACCTATACCGTAGAAAATATATGGATTGATCTGTAATGATTTTTTAATATTTTTTAAAAAAGGTTCATTTTCTTTGAGTGATTGTAAACCGTTGATCCATGTAGCAATGACAAATGAGGTAAAGAGTGTGGATATTGCACTTTCTTTACTATAGTGATCCAGCATCCATACATAGCTAAAGAGTGCACCTAAACTGATAACCAGTGCGGCATAAAGTACACGTAATAGTTGTACTTTATCTAAAAATTGCTCGTGTAATTTGGTTGGCACTCTATTCATCACGTTTTCTTCATCTTTTAAAAATGGAAAAGTTTTATCTAATGCACTGTCTGCAACGAGATTGATCCATAATATCTGTACAGGATAAAGCGGTAGCGGTAGCGACATCAAGATCGCGCCGGTAATAAGGATGACTTCATCTAAACTTGTTGAAACGAGAAAATAAATAGCTTTTCTGATATTACTTGCAATGGTACGCCCCTGTTTAATAGCATCAACAATGACAGAAAGATTATTATCT
>JAPHUJ010000326.1 GCA_026193735.1 Sulfurovum sp. | reverse complement strand
TCTACAATTCTAGCAAAGGATTTTATTTTTTTACTTATTTAGAGATATACAATGAAAAGTATTATGCTTTGCATTACATTATGTTCAGCCAATTATAGACATGATGGCTTTTTAGAATCATACTACACCCAAAGAGATTATAAAATATGATGAAAGTTTAGATACAATTTTATCATGAAATTAGCCAGTATAGATGTAGGATTAAAACGAATAGGTGTTGCGATTTGTCTTGATGGCAATATCGTCATGCCTCAAAATGCCATCCTGCGAAAAAACCGTAATCAAGCTGCAAGAGACGTAAACACTTTTTTAGAAGAGTGGGAGATAGAAAAACTCATTGTAGGCCTTCCTAAAGATGCTGCCAGCTCCGAAGAGATGGAAAGACGTATCAAACATTTTGTTTCACTTCTTGACTTAGCCATAGATGTAGTCTATCAAGATGAACAAAGTTCAAGCATTGAAGCTAAAGAACTTACCATGGGCATATTTAAACATAAAAAGGATGGCAAGATAGATTCTATAGCTGCAAAAATTATCTTGGAACGATGGCTAAACCACTAAAAGTTCAGAGTTTCTTCTTTAACTCCTGAATTCTTTGATATGCTTTACTGATACTCTCCGTTTGTACTTCCCCGTTTTGAACTAATTTTACTATGGTATCTACCAGTTTTTTTGTACTTATTGTTTTTTTTGGGTCAAGTTGATTGCCTATAAGTAAAATGTCATCTCCTGCATTGATGGCCAGTTTAAGTGTATTTTGTAATCCGTATTTTTTAGAGATCGCGCCCATTTGAAGGTCATCCGTAATAACCACTCCATGATAACCCAGTTTCCATCTCAACAGCTTTGTAATGGTCTCGTAAGAAAGACTTGCCGGGTATTTGGTATCTATTTTTTTGTTAAAGACATGGGCAACCATAACAGTGTCTGCTTTATCCTTTAAAAGTCTATAGGGTTCTAACTCAACTTCTTTCCAAAGGTTCGTTACATCGACAAATCCTTTATGTGTGTCTCCTACAGAAGAACCATGTCCGGGAAAATGTTTGATAGAAGTAAGCACTCCATTGCTGTGCATCGCATCGATGAATGTACCGGCATAGTTCGCTACCATTTTAGGGTCCTTACCAAAAGAACGCCCTAATCCATGAATCACATGGTTGTTCATATTTATATCTAGATCAACTACAGGTGCAAGATCATAATTTATCCCTACACTGCTAAGTTCCTTACTCATTTTTGTATATGTTTCTTGTATTTTACTTTGATCCATTTTAATCACATCAGAAGCTTTAGGGAACTGACCATAAAAACCATAGACACTTTTAAGTCGTTGAACCTTTCCTCCCTCTTGATCGACAGCAATGAGTAATTTACCATCAGCACTACATGCCTGCAGTTCTTTAGTCAATTTGGCTAATTGTTTCTTAGTAGCAATATTTTTTGGTTTATTTTTATCTACCGGGTTATAGTCAAATAAAATCACCGCCCCAACATTATAGTGTTGTATGTCTTTACAAATTTGACTCTCTTTGTCCGCTTCTGTACCATGAAAGCCAACCATAAGCATTTGACCTATTCTTTTCTCCAGTGACAACTCCTGCGCCCATGCATATGTAAGTAAAAATAGCACGAGCAATAAAACTTTTTTTATCATAAAAAATATCCTTCATTGTATTTCTGAATTATAGTGTAACTACTCTTTATTTGCATACGGTTAACCTTGGTATATTAAACTACACTTACAAGAGCATCTAGGAACACCTAAAATACACCCCTCCCTTGTATAAACTATTTTAGAACTCCTTTTAAGCATTTCCCTCCTTTTAGTCCCGAAGATGCTCTTTGAAAAATCACCCATCACATCTTTTCTTCTATAACCATATATTGTATTAGTATTCAGTTAACCTTATATGATTAAAATAACTTCATAAGAGCATCAGCAAAATTAGATCTGAGTCTTCCCCTTTATTTTAATTTAGGTCTATTTAAATATCTTTTTTCCCCTCCCCCTTGTATCTTGCATGATGCTCTTTGCAAAAATCTTTACCTAATTCAAAATAATTACACGATTTTTACATCTTCATAGTGTATAATTGGTTAAATTATATAAAAAGGTCCATTTATGAAAAAATTATTTACAGCCACACTCCTACTTTTTTCACTCTTGACATATGTCCAAGCAGCTGAAAATGAAAGCCCGTTAATAACAATGACTATGACTGACATTACTGGAAAGACATATGATGTTGCAGGTACAGAACAGGGACTTAACATTAAAGGTCTTGAAGGAAAAGTGATCTTTTTAGAGTTTTTTGGACACAAATGTCCTCCTTGTTTGGCTTCAATTCCACATATGATCAATCTACAGAATAAATATAAAGATACATTAGCCATCGTAGCGATTGAAGTACAAGGTAACAACAATAATGAAGTAGCAAAATTTGCAAAAGATAAAGGGATAAACTATATCGCAGTATCTGAAGAGAATGCTTCTGAATTGGTAAATTATATCCAGCAGAGAGCACAATGGAGAGGAAGTATTCCTTTTCTAGTTGCATTAGATACTAAAGGTGATGTACAATTTGTTCAAGCAGGTATGCTTCCAGAGTCATCACTCGAAGAACTTATCTCACAACTTTCAGAAACAACAAAATAATCTCTCCCCTATCTTATCTCCCACTAATGAGTGGGAGATATTTTTTCACACATTATCATTTTTTAAAGACGATGTTTTGGCAAAGATCGCTCAAGAAGCAGCAAAAGTTGAAATAGCGAAAACCGTCACTGAAACTTCTAAAAAATAAAATGATCTAACTTAATCTCACCATACCATTTTGTATCGTGATGACACCTTCAAGCTCCGCTTCATACACTCTATCACCAAACTTTTTAAGACTCTCATCAAAGGTAGGTGTAGTTTGACAAAAATAAAAGAAATCATCTTTTTCCATATCATCCTGTGCTATCTGCCCAAAAGTGGATGCAAACGTCTCTATATTGTGTATGGCTGTAGCCTGCATATCTTTCAACAACTGGTTCGTTCCTGAACTTTCATCGAGTCTCTGGGAAAGTACAAATATCTCTTTACCCATTTTCAAGGCATACTCTACTGAACGCATGGAACCGCTATTTAGATCTGCTTCTGTGACGATCAGTATATCTCCAAGTGCTACTACCAGTTCATTACGTACGACAAAACTCCATCCTGTTGCCCTAAAACCGTCATTAAACTGGCTAAGTACAAGTCCATTGTTCTCTATGCCTTCTATGAGACTTTTGTTCACTGCAGGGTAGCGTATATTCAGTCCATTTGCCACAACTGCAATGGTATTGTCTTCACCGGCTCCAGCATGTGCTATGGCATCTACACCCATGGCAGCACCACTCACCACACAGACTCCTCGTTTGGCTAAAGCGTTTGCAAGACTATAGGTAAATTGTCGTGTGTAATTGGAAGGTCGCCTTGTCCCTACTATAGAAACCTTAGGCCGTTGCAGTAGATCAAGGTTACCCTTATAAAATAGTGTAGAAGGGTATTTTTTCATACCGTCCAAAGCGGGAATATGCTGAGTAAGTATTTGACTCATACGATGCCTTTTTAGGCCTATAATATCATACTGGTGTACCCTGTATGATAAATATTTCAAATTGTCATATTAATAAAAAGTGTATAGATCCAAATATCCGATGCTATCTATAAAGCTCATCGATATAGACAAGCTCCACATCCTGGAATATACCTGCTGCGCTAGAGAGTGCTTTCATGGTCATTTTGTGTGGATGTCCTATAGCAATAGCATAACCTTTTTTCTTAGCCATATTCACTGCTTTTTGAAGCTGTCTGTGAATGTATGGCACATTATGTTCATTGTCTATAAAGATATCTCTTGCTACATAGGCATCACCAAACTCCTCTGCTATTTGAGGTACTTTCGTAGAACCGATAGTCCGACTGTCTACAAACATAAAACCTTCTTTACGAAGTGCTGTGTAGAGTGTCTCCATTGCATGATAATCGTCAGTAAATACAGAACCTGTATGGTTATTGATATACCGAGCAGTAGGAAAAAGTTTTCTAAGTTCTTTCACTCTAGCCTCTATCTCTTCATCACTAAAGGTCGTTATGAGAGTTTTATACTGTGTATTAAACTGTGCACTGCCTGACTCCATCGGTAAGTGAATCATATAATGTTTTAAACCTGTAGCTAAAGTATGTGAAGTCATAGAAAGTTTAGAGGGAGGAAAGATGGATGGCGTCATCTTTATGCCCGTATCCTCTATCTTATTCAACTGATTTCTTGTTGACACATCATCAATAATGATCGCAAGTTTTGGCTTTGTCGTACGATCTGTCAACATAACATTTTTTTGTATCTTTATCCTTGGTATTTCTTGCAACAAAGGCTCAGTAGAAGTTTTTGTTTCTGCTTTTGGTACTTCTTTAGCAGAAAGCTCTTTTTTTTCTTGAGGCTTATGTGTTTTTGTTTTGGATAGATCTTCTAAAAGTTTCTTTCTGCTGTCTGTTTTATGTGTCTTATACGTCTGGGCTATTGGAGTTTGACTATTGAGCATATCATTCTGTCCCAAAAAATACCCAAAAGAGACCATCGATATCATCATAAAAACACCCAAAACAATAAAAATGCTTTTTTTGAAATTAGAATTTTTGGTCGTTTTTTTGCGTCTTCGTTTTCTTACGGGTGTTTTTTGATTTTCTGAAGAAGATCTGCTATTTGTTTTTTTAGGTCGAATTGCCATAAAGTTCACTAGTTTTAAATTTTAACTATTGTAGCAAAGAAGCATTAAAAGAGGTTAATATTTATTTTTTATCTGCAAAAGAAGTACATATTTTTGTTGCATGTTACTGAGGTTTGAATATTTGGGTAAGTGAGGTATACGTGTTAGATGACTGCACCCATCTTTCAAAGATGGGT
>JAPHUJ010000232.1 GCA_026193735.1 Sulfurovum sp. | reverse complement strand
TGTCTTTTGTAGCCTACAAGGTATGGGAGATACTGATTTAGAAGGTTTTTCATTAGACTTTTTCCCAAAGTGTACCAGCAGGTGTATCCATGATAGATATGCCCAAAGCTATAAGTTCATCACGGATAGCATCTGAACGTTCGAAGTTTTTTTCTTTTTTCGCTTCGCTGCGTTCAGAGATAAGCGCTTCTATCTGTATTTTGAGTGCTTCATCCACACCTATTTGAAAATAAGCAAAAGGTTCTTTGCCACCAAAACCAAGCAGTGTATCGATAAACTCTATGTTTGCCAAAGTCTCTTTTTTAAGGGATTTATCTTTGGGAACTGTATCAAAAGCATCATTGGCTTCAGCTACCATCTCGTCTATGACTGCAAGTGCTATGGAAATATTGAGGTCATCACCCATAGCGGTAAGAAGTGCATTTTTAAATGTTTTATTGACAGCAGAACCTTTGCCTGGACTTACACGTTTTTTGAGTCGGTAAAGTTTGTCCAATCTTTTTTTGGAAGTAAGTAACTCTTCTTCAGAGAAGTTAAAATCATTTCTATAGTGTACAGAGTTGAGGTAGTAGCGAAGGACTTCTCCGTCATAGACTTTGAGTGCATCTTTAAGAAAGAAGCTGTTTCCTAAAGATTTACTCATTTTTTCACCGTCTATTTGCACAAAACCATTATGCATCCAGTACTTTGCGAGTTCATGTCCTGTGGCACAGCGACTTTGAGCCGCTTCATTTTCATGATGTGGGAAAAGCAGGTCGGCACCGCCACCATGAATGTCAATACTGTACTCTTGCGTACCATGTGTATGTGCAAAGTGTTTTTCGATCATGGCAGAACACTCTATGTGCCAGCCTGGACGACCTGAAGAAAAAGGTGCTTCAAAACAGATATCTTCATTTCCTTTACATGCTTTCCAAAGTGCAAAGTCTTTAGGGTTTCTTTTCTCAGAGGTATGTGATACGCGACTTTGGTTGTCATTATCTTCACCCACCTGGTGTGATATGTCTCCATAGTGTGCATCCTTAGCTGTGTCAAAATAGACATCTCCTGAGGAGATGACATAAGCGATATCTTTGTCGATGAGTGTTTGTATCATGTTTTCTATGGCTTGTAGCGACTCTGTGGCTTTTGGTTCTATATCGGCACGTTGTATACCGAGGGCTGCCATATCTTCAAGGTAACGGTCGATGTAAAAAGAGGTTATTTCTTCCATACTTAACCCTGTTTCTTCTACTTTTTTGATGATCTTATCATCGATGTCAGTAAAGTTTTTTCCCAGAGTGACTTTGTAGTTAAAGGCTTTGAGTGTACGAGAGAGAAGATCAAAAGAAAGGCTGCTTCGTGCATGACCTAAATGCGCATCATCATACACTGTAGGCCCACAAACATAAATGCTTGCTTCCCCTTTGCGGATGGGCTCAAAAGGAAGTTTTATTTTTTGTACGCTGTCATAAATGTGCATGATAATAGCTGGACCTTTGTTTTATATAGTGTTGTGATTATAGCTAAAAGTTAATTAGAGAGGATTACGTGTAAGATTCCTATACCAATGTATATGATGAATCTAAGATGCCAAACTACATATTTTAATATGATTTTTATTTTTAAATAATTCTTAACACATAATTAACATTATACATATAGAATCCTATCACTAAAAATAATAAGGGAAAATATGAGAATAAAATATTCATTAATAACGTTACTGGCTTTATCGTCGATAAACGCGGAAGAAATTAGTTTGGAATCGGTAAGTGTAACGGCAACAAAGATCGCAACACCAACAAAGGATGTGTCACAATCGATCGCTGTTGTGGATGAACAAATGATAGATGATAGAAATGTACTGAATATTCAAGATGCAATAAAGGATATACCAGGTGTGAATGCTGAATCATCGACCAATTCACCAAGTCCAAGATTAATTATCAGGGGAGCAGGACTTAAGGCGAGATATGGAGTAAGGGAAATAATGGTCATGAAAGACGGTGTGCCGCTCACAGATCCGGATTCTTTTACAAGATTTGATTTTATCGATATGCAAGATGTATCTAGCATAGAGGTACAAAAGGGACCAGGTTCCATTAATGCTGCAAATACAACAGGTGGTGTGATCCAGCTTGTAACAAAGTCTGTATTTGAAGATGGAAAAGACAGAATAAAAATAGGTGTAGGTGATGACGGACAAAAGAATGTTAATTTAAAAGTCCGTGGTACACTGAGTGAAAAAGATTTCGCTTCTTTTACATTTTCCAAACGTGCAATTGACAACAGTTGGAGAGACAACAATGATTTTGATGCTACACAAGCCACATTAAAATACGGACATATATTTGAAGATGAGTCTACTCTGGAGACAGAGTTTTCCTATACAGAGTCAAATATGAACCTACCAACGTCAATGACAGCTGATGAATTTGAAGTATTCAAAGAAACGGGTGAACAACATGATACAAGTGCTCAATGGCAACATAGTGCAAGGGATTCTAAAATTTTTGCGATCAATGCAAAATATGAAAAAGAGATCGGTGATGTATTGTTTAAACCAAGATTCTATTTTAATACGTGGGATCATTTTCATCCTGTAACAGGGCTCATAAATGATGCAACTGACAATAGTGTTTATGGAACGGATTTAGAACTTAACTATAATCATAAAGTGTTTAATACTGAAGCATCACTTGTAGCCGGCGTAACATATAAAACAGATATCACTAACGATGCCAAGAAATACGAATATGCGGATTTGAATACAAGTACGATCAGTGGTTATGGTGGACCTAAAACTGTAATAGTTCAAACTTTATCAAACAATAAAGGTGATCTGGCACAGATAGAAGACAGTAATACTGTACTTTATGGTGCGTATTTGATGGAAACATTCTCTCCTGCTGAAGATATAACTATTGACATGAGTACAAGGATTGATAAATTAAGTTTTGATATCAGTGGAAATGAAATAACAGCTTATGATTATAGTGCACAAAATTATGTAACTGGTGCAGGACTTTATAATATAGACAAAACATATAACCTTTTTTCTGCAAAACTTGGAGCAATATACAAATTAACTGATACAACAAATATATATGGATCTATTGGGACAGCTAATCAAGCGCCTACTGGTAGTGAGATCGGTTCAGCACAAGAAGAAGATATTTCTCTTGATAAGAGTACAAGCATTAATTATGAAATTGGTCTTAAAACCAGAACAGAAAATCTATTATTGGATTTAGCAATCTATCAAAATGATGTGAATGATGAGATCATACAAATTCAGGATGCTGATGGTCATGTCATATATGACAATGCAGGCAAAACGAAAAAAAGAGGTTTGGAATTGAATACTGTCTATAGAGTTTCAGATGCACTGGACATAGGTGGTGCTTATGCCTATAGTGATTTTAAATTTGTTACATTTGAGGAACAAGTAGGTTATGGAGGTGGTGCTCACTGGGAAACTAGAGATGGAAATGCTTTGCCTTATATCCCTAAAAATCAATACTCTTTGTTTGCAGCACTTAAAATGAAAAATGGATTTAAAGCAAGAGTAACTACAAGAAGTTGGGGAAGTTACTATATGGACAATGCGAATACGGAAAAATATGAAGGATATGATTTTGTAACTGATCTAATGTTAGGGTATGAATATCATACACACAGTATACAATTAAACATAAATAATCTGACGAATGAATATTATGCCATGGAAGCTTTAAAAGATGCTAATGGAGGTGTATCGTACAAGGCAGCAGCACCTGTAAGCGGAATGGTAACTTATAGTTACAGATTTTAAAGGATAATCAATGGTAGAGTTCAAAGAAAATAGAGAGAGAAATGATATATATGGTATGCCCGTATTGGGATTTTTGTTTAAAAACCAAACATTTTTGATGGTGTTGAAACTAGTTGTTCTAGCACTCTTCATCTATGGTGTATATATGGGATTTGCTGATCCTGGAACAGAAAACATCTTTACACAGCATCTCTTCTGGGGACTCTTTTGGTCCCTTTTTATAGTGGTGACGCTTACTACCTTTGGTAGAATTTTTTGTGGTATCTGTCCTCACGGATTTTTAGGAAAATATATCACTAAATTTGGTCTTAAAAAAGATATGCCAAACTTTTTGAAAAATAGATTTATCGGTATTTTTATTCTCTTTTTTGGATGGTGGGCTATCTACTATACCGTACCTGGTTTTTGGAAAGTTCCACTTGCCACTGCTTGGCTTTTTACTGGCATTACATTGGTTGCTTTTGTGATGTATTATCTTTATAAAGACATGAGTTACTGTAAGTATATCTGTCCTATCGGGACTTTGACAAAAGCGTATGCAAAAGTGTCATTTACAGAGTTGGGTACCTATAGAGAAGATTGTAAGAGCTGTAAAACATTGGATTGTTCAGTGGCATGTTCTTATAATCTAAATCCATTTTCTTTTGATAATAAAAACTCTATGGATGACTGTACACTCTGTATGGATTGTAGCAGTGCCTGTGATTCTGTGGCGTTTAGGTTCACGAAACCTTCAAGAACATTGTTTGAAAAATTCAAATTCAACAAAGCAGAAGTGTGGTCGTTTATACTCATTACCGCTGCTATATCACTTACGATGAGTTTTCACCATGGACTTAATCGTTCAGCTATTGCAGATGAATTTATTTGGTCAAAAACTGCAGTATTTGCACAACAGTATATAAACTTTGGTACACTCGATGCAGTAGGAATGTTTGCTTTTATCTATGCAACGTTATTTGCGATCGGTATCGTTTATATAGGTATGTTTGTGGCTTCAAAAATTTTAAAAGCACCGTTTGAAAAGACGTTTTATACCTTAGGTTATGCATTTGCACCCCTATTCATCATAGGTGGATTGGCGCATTTGATACATAGTTTCTTTACACATAACTATGCAGAGATAGCCAATGGTTTTATTTATGGATTTGGTCTGGAAGCGGGTCCTGTTGAAAACCTGGCTTCAAGAAGAGATGCATGGTTACATATCTTTGATGTGATTCCTTATATCGCTGTACTATGGGGTTATCTGATCCTGGCAAAAAGAATGAAGTCTTTTAAAGTAACAAAGATGAAGAAGATCATCGCGTTTGTCTTTGCTTCTTCTCTTATCACGCTCTATCTGTCAACAAATCTATATAGTGCTTATGTATTTAAAACGTATGGTATGGCAAAAATGGGTCATCATGGAAGTCATGGGAATCATGATACTGCAAAACCTGCAAAATCAGAAACACCAGTGATGAAATGTACAGCCGGAAAATGCGGTACAGCTATGAAATAATACTACTAGTATGATGTCTATCATGGGCATCATAACTGTGATATTGTCTATAATTTTTTATCATCTAACTCACTCAAAGTAAATCAAATCATCATATAAACGTATTAAAAAAAGATTGTTATTAAACTTCTCGTATATATTCAAGCAGTAAATGCTTGATTTCATACAGTATAAAAGAAAACACCAGTAAAGTTAAAAGCAGATAAACGGATCTTTTTGATCTAATGATCTCCATAAATTTATCTGTACCCACCTCTTTTACTGTCAGTATAAAAAGCACCCATCCACCGATACTCCCAGCCAATGCTAGACCTGAAGCACCCATTGGATGCATAAGTATCAGGGAGAATGTCACAGAGGTAACCAGAGAGTAGACAGCGATTTTTGCTGCCTTGAGATGTCTATGTGAGGCATAGAGGAAAAGAGAAAAAAGTTTTGCAAGTCCAAAAGGAAGTAAACCTATCATATACATTTGAAGTACACTTACTGTTTCGAGTGTTTGCACGGTTGTAAATTTTCCTCTCTCAAAAAGTAACCATACTATGGGTTCAGCTAGTAAAATGCCACCAACCATTGCAGCACCCAATAAAAATGAAAGTAGCCAAAAAGCCTGGTTCAAGTTTTTATAAGCCTCTGTTTCATTCTTATTTTTAAGTGCTTTTGAAACAGCAGGAAAAAGCACTGTAGCAGTAGCAATGGCAATGATGGCAAGAGGAAGTTGAAAAATACGGTTGGCGTAAAAGAGGTAAGAGACAGAACCTGTCATGAGGAATGTTGCCA
>JAPHUJ010000194.1 GCA_026193735.1 Sulfurovum sp. | reverse complement strand
CCGGTTTCAAGCTTGGATTTACCTGGTTTCCTTCTGTCAAGTTCACTTTGTATAAATGCTTCATCTATGTAAAGACCTGCAGGTACACCATCGAGTATGCAGCCTAGTGCTTTACCGTGAGATTCACCAAAAGTAGTAAGGGTTAGTTTTTTCCCAAAGGTATTCATGATCTTAATTCCTTTAATGCAAGTTGGGCTGCTTTTTGTTGGGCTTCTTTTTTACTTTTACCTTTTGCCGTAGCAATGGTTTTGTCGTCAAGTATGACTGCGATAACAAACTCTTTTTTGTGGTCTGGTCCGGAAGAGTCTAAAAGTGTATATAGAGGAGTTACCCCATGTGTTGCCTGTGTGAGTTCCTGTAAGGCAGTTTTATAGTCTTTAGAAAGAGAATCAAGGTCTATTTTAGGGTGACTCTCTTCCAGTAGTTTAATGGATATCTCTTTGGCTACATCTAAACCGGCTTCAAGGTAAATGGCACCGATAATTGCTTCAAAGGCATTAGAAAGCAATGAAGGTTTGTCTCGTCCGTTGTTGTTCTCTTCTGCCAATGAAAGGTAGATGTATGAACCTAGATCTAGTTTTCTTGCTAAAAGTGTAAAGCCCACCTCATTTACAAGTGACGCACGTATTTTTGATAGTATGCCTTCATTTGAGTTTGGGAATTTAGTAAAAAGGTACTCTCCCACGATGAGGTCAAGTACTGCATCCCCTAAAAACTCAAGCCGCTCATTATTGTAAGGCTTTTTGTAACTTTTATGTGTCAAAGCCTCAATAATCAATTGCTTGTCTTTAAATGTATAGTTCAGTCGTTCTTCAAGTTGACTGTAGTCGTTCATTTTTTTCTCCTATAGTGTTAATTTAATTTTTTCTGCTTCATTTCGGGCCAGTTCATCACAACGTTCATTTTCCGGGTGTCCATTGTGGCCTCTTACCCAGGTACCAGTGACATTGTGGGGAGCAGCCGCTTCAAGGTAGGCTTCCCACAAGTCTACATTTTTTACTTTGGCAAAGTTTTTACGTACCCATCCTTCTAACCATTCATTGATGGCTTTGATCACATAAGAACTGTCTGAGATGATCTCTACATTACAAGGCTCTTTAAGGAGCTTTAATCCTTCTATGACACCCTGAAGTTCCATACGGTTATTGGTGGTGTGTATATCGGCGCCAGAATACTCTTTACGGGTTCCTTTGAACTCCAAGATACCCCCATAACCACCAGGACCGGGGTTACCTAAGCTGGACCCATCAGAGTAAAGAGTAATCTGTTTTCGGGCTTGATTTTGCAATTTTTTCCTCAACTTTAACAGAATTTATCGCCATGCAGTTTGGACAGCGTTTAAAAGAAACAGGGAAACTCTGTTTACATTTTTTACAGAGATAGGAGAAGATCAAATCTCCTTCTTCAAAGCCATTTTGTTTTGCTGTTGCCAACATATCTACACTGAAGATACCACTTTGGGTTTCGGCTTCTTGCAGATAACCTTTAGCATAGTAGAGCGTTTGCAGTTGCTTATTTGTTGCGATTATATCTAAATCGAGTTGTGAATTTGGTAAGAACCAAAGGACGTCAAGAAGCTCTTTGATACGTTCAGGATCGATGATCTCCCAGGCACTTTTAGTGTCAAGCCGTAAAAGTGCTGTTGCTATTTGTCGATAGAGACTTGGTTCTTCTTTTAATATTTGTTTGAGGGTGTCTACTTTATGCTGAATGGATAAGGTTTTATTTGCAAGAAGTGCTGAAAAATCCAGAAATTTTTCAAGTGATCTTGTGTCTTCCCCTAGCATATTAAGAGGTCCCAGTACTTCTTTTGCTTTGTCGTATTTTTGCATTATTTCATAGACGATACCCAGTTCATAAAGGATGGGGATATTACGAGGTCTTTTACGTAAAATTTCTGTATAAATGGACTGAGAGCGCTCTAAGAATCCTGCATGAAGATACGTATTACCCAGACGTTCCATCAATTCAAGTTTTCCTGAATCATGCGAAATATTTTTAATGAGGTAAAGATAAATATTGATGGATTTATGGTATTCTCCCGAATTTTCAAATGCTTTTGCGAGCAGGGTGAGCGGTTTGAGCATATTGGGTTCAAAAGGCATATCCGTTGTTTCTAAGGCACACTCAGAACTGTCAAATTTTTCTAAAAATTTAAGTAGTTTTCCTTCTTCTTTTTGTTGTTTATGCAGTCCCCATCCATAGGTAACAAGTGCAATGATAAGGGAAATGACAACAATAAGCATGATACTAAAAAGTGGGTCATTATATGCAGGTAATATATTTTCCAAAAAAATCCTTAAAAGATGTAAAAGTTTTGCGTAAAAAGTTCAAGTGACCGTCACGTGTGCTTTACGTTATTTACATCCTTAAATTATATCTAATTAGATATAATTTTAGTATGATAGATAACGCTTCGATAGAATCCTTAAAAAACAGTATTGACATAGTAGATGTGATCGGCAGCTTTATAGAGTTACGTAAAGCGGGAGCAAATTACAAAGCAAACTGTCCTTTTCATGGAGAAAAAACCCCTTCTTTTGTTGTGAGCCCAAGCAAGCAGATATATCACTGTTTTGGGTGTGGTGTAGGTGGAGACAGTATAAAGTTTGTGATGGAACTGGAAAAACTCTCTTACCCTGAGGCCATAGAGAAACTTGCTTCCATGAATAACTTTTCGTTGAGTTATACCAAAGGAAGCTCTGACTACTCTGATGCAAAACGTGTACTTGAAGCCGTAGGACAGTGGTATGTAAAAAATTTAAACCACAATGAAATAGCCATGAAGTATTTGCTCGATAGAGGTATATCTCAAAATTCCATTGAGAACTTTGAGATAGGCTATGTTCCAGGTGGTCAGGAAGTCATGCAGTTCTTACAAAAAACATTACTTCCTTTACCTACGGCTGCAGAAGCAGGGATTATTGCACAGAGTGAAAATGGTAGTGGTTATTATGCACGTTTGGTTGATAGGATCACCTTCCCCATATATTCTACCAGTGCGTCACTGGTGGGGTTCGGTGGTCGGACGATAACGAATCACCCTGCGAAGTACATCAATTCTCCACAAACAAAACTGTTTAATAAATCACAACTCCTTTATGGCTATCATTTAGCAAAAGAGAGTATTTATAAAAACAAAAAAATCATCATTTGTGAGGGCTATCTGGATGTAGTGATGTTCCATCAGGCAGGCTTTAAAGAAGCGGTTGCAGGAATGGGTACAGCACTGACTTCAGAGCATTTACCTCTGCTTCGAAAAGGAGAACCAAAAGTCATTTTAGCGTATGATGGTGACAAGGCAGGAATAGCTGCTGCGCTTAAGGCTGCTCAGATGTTGTCGGTGGGAGGTTTTGATGGTGGAGTGGTACTCTTTCCTGATGGGCAAGATCCCGCAGACCTCATAGCTAAAGGACAGAGTGAAACAGTTGCAAAGTTGCTTCGTGAAGCTAAGCCGTTGATCCCTTTTGTGTTAGAGATGATTGTCTCTATGTATAATTTGAATGACCCCAGAGCTAAAGAAGCCGCTTTTGGAGCGGTGAAACAGTATCTTGATACACTGAGCCAAATCATTAAAGATGCGTATATTCCTATGGCGGCAACTATATTGGGACTTTCTCCATCCTTTTTCGGGAAAGAGACAAATCCCGCCAGGGCAAGGGCAAGTTTCACGCAAAAAAGAGATGACGTTGCACAACTAAGCATTTTAAAAACCCTTATCGAACATCCTAATCTGATAGATAACGTTTTAAGTGTTATGGATATTACTATGTTGGGTAACTATGCAGGACTTTTTACTGCACTCATCAATGGAGAGAACGATCACCCAGGTTTGGTAGGATTGAGTGTGGATGACAGTTTAGAAGTGATGAGCGAAGATGAACTCAATAATGTACTACGTAATTTTCTTATAAAACATTATGACTTAAAGCTCAAAAGTATCGCTAGTTCTCAGCAAATACCGTTTGAAAAAAAGAGCTTTCTCATACGTAAAATAAGAACAGATATCATACCCAGATTGAAAAAGGGTGAACTGGTTGCTTTTGAGGCAGGCATCTAGCATTTTTTGCTTCTGAATAAGTAAAAATATTATATAAAAGAGAAGAACAGATATAATACTCAGATTGAAGAAGGTGCACAGGCATACTTTTTAACAAATAAAACATAAAAATTTAAGGAATTATCCATGGCAACAGCATCAGCAAGACATATACTCGTAAACGACGAAGCATTCTGTAAAGAATTAAAAGAGAAGATAAACACAGGTGAGATCACTTTTGAAGAGGCAGCAAGAAATAATTCTACTTGTCCATCAGGTGCGAGAGGCGGAGAGTTGGGAAGATTCGGTCAAGGTCAAATGGTACCCGAGTTTGATAAGGTCGTTTTTAACGATGAGGTCGGTGTAGTTCACGGTCCTGTGAAGACACAATTTGGCTACCATCTTCTAGAAGTAACAGAACGTTCATAAAGTGTGTGTAAGATAGGTATGTTTTACCTATCTTATGTTAGAATCCTATTCTTCCAACTTGTGGGGCATTAGCTCAGCTGGGAGAGCGCTTCGCTGGCAGCGAAGAGGTCAGCGGTTCGAGCCCGCTATGCTCCACCAATTTATAATTTAACTCAACCTAAATAGCCCATATAACTAAAACAGACCTGTAAAAGACTCTCATATAGTTTTTTTCTGGGATTTTTCTGCTTAATTCCCTTATAATATAATATTATAGAATCATACCTTTATGTATTATAAAGACAAAAGTGCTAAAATCATTTTGGCAATGTCACTTCAAAAAGCAGCAAAATAAGAGGATAAACAAAGAACGTTTGTTTTTCTAAAACTAGAATGAATAAAGACCTATTAAAGCGTTAAGAAGTAACATTGTTGTTAGGTAGAGTGATGATTACCAATCATCCCCTTCACACAAATAATAATTTTTAAGGTATTTTCATGCTCGACAATATTAACTTTTATCATTTTATGCATAAACAAATACTTGTTGTCATGGCACTCTTTATTGGTACAGGTACAGGTTATATTTAT
>JAPHUJ010000090.1 GCA_026193735.1 Sulfurovum sp. | reverse complement strand
TTTTTCTGTAGAGTGGGTAAAAGATATAGATACAGCACTTATATTGGCAAAAAAAGAGCATAAAAATGTGATGGTCTTAGTGGAAGGTGAAAACTGTAGATGGTGTAAAAAAATGAAACACCGTACTCTGTCAGATGAGAGTGTAGAGAAAAGACTTGAAAAGTTTGTTGCTGTAAAAGTAATGAGGGAAGATTCTTCTGCTATGTCTGTATTACCACATGTAAAGGGTGTACCTACCATTTTCTTCATGAATCAAAACAAATCAGTTCTAGAAGAAATTATAGGTTATTTGGATGTAGAAGATTTTATTTCTTCTATTAATGATGTAGAAAAAAAGAAAAAATAAGAGTAAAGCATATAAAAAGAGCTTGTGGAAACAGTGGTGGGCTACTTTCTCTCAGAAAATTTTTTAGGATAGCTGAATGAAATCAAAGAAAACAATTAAGGACTTTTCCTATGTTTAGACGCCCGATCTTTACGGAGTTTATTATGGCTAGACTGGTTACACTGGCTGTTATTACAGGTTTGGTGTTTTCTATCATATTGTTCGCATTGATCCCCCAAAATGATGTTGCTTTGACTGCTATAGGTTTTTTGTTATTGGGGTTTTCCATATTTATTTATGCCATCTACCGTGGTGCAAAAAGTATGCGAAAAGAACTGCTGATTATCAATAAATATTTGGGCAACTTGGAAAAAGTAGATAATATAGATTATAAAGCCAACTTTTTTACCCAAGAGTTTGAAGATATCAATCAGAATCTTATTAAAGTACTCAACAGTGCCAAAAAACGTGAAGAGATCAAACAACGGTATAATGCAAAACTCAAACTTAAGAATCGTCAGCGTGGAGATATGATCTCAGCTATTGCCCATGAGTTCCGTAATCCTATTGCTTCTATTATGGGATATGCGCAAACATTGGAAGAGGACAAAGATATTCCAGATGCATTGCAAGAAAAATTTCTGAGTAAGATCTATAACAACGGTATAAAAATTGAATCACTTCTTAGCAGGCTTGTCTTATGGAATAAATTTGAGAGTGGTGAAGCTACATTGCATCCCAGTCATTTTGATCTTTATGCCTTAGTGCAGGAAGTCAAAACATCTCTGGAAGAGAAATATCAGCAAAGAGAAATCGTAATAGTGGGGAGTACCTATTTGATCGAAGCAGACCGCACACTTTTGGAAGTCGTATTAAAAAATCTGATGGAAAATGCACTTAAATATTCTAAAGATGAAGTTTTAGTCAAGATAGAAGCAGGTCTAATATCAGTAATAGACAAAGGTGCAGGCATCTCCTCTTCGGACATTTCAAAAGTGACCAAAAAGTTTTATCGTTCAGGTACACATAGTTGGGATAATTCTATGGGATTGGGACTTTCTATTGTAAAGAGTATCCTTGCATTACACCGTACAACACTGGAGATAGAAAGTGAAGAAGAGAATGGTTCCACCTTTTCTTTTCACATTTAACTGATATATATCTTCATATATATTGATGTATTAACTCTCCTTTTGAAACATCGAAGTAAAAACTTAAAGTTTCTTTGGATAAATAACCATTTTTTAATCCAAAATCTTATAATATTAATTTATGCGTTTACCCTAAATCTAATTTGATTAAGGGGTGCTTATAATTATTATAAGCTGAGCTAAATTAAAGGAGGAAGCATGAAATTAGGTTTCTTAGTTGACCTTAACCTATGTATGGGTTGTAAAGGTTGTGAGATTGCTTGTAAAGTGGAAAATGAAGTACCACTTAGTACTTGGCGTTTACGTGTAAAATATATTGATATCGGGACATTCCCAGATACTTCAAGATCATTTACACCATTGCGTTGTAATCATTGTGAGAGTGCACCATGTGAGCGTATTTGCCCTGTATCTGCATTACATTATTTAGAGAATGGTATTGTAAACGTTGACAGTGCTAGATGTATCGGTTGTGCAGGTTGTATGATGGCATGTCCTTATGGAGCAATCTATATGGATCCTGAAACAAACACTGCAGATAAATGTACATATTGTGCGCACCGTATCGAGAGTGGTATGATGCCGGCATGTGTAGTTGCTTGTCCTGTTGAAGCAAATATTTTCGGTGACCTTGATGATGATCATAGTCATATCTCAACGTATATCATGGAACACCAAGGTGGTGTACAAGTACGTAAACCAGAGAAGCATACTAGTCCAACACACTTCTATGTAGGTGGTGGTAACCAATCCTTGAATCCTCTTGCACATGAAAGAATTGAAGGGTATAGTTTATTTAACAATATCACACATCTCGAAGCAGTAGGTGATAAAAATCATGGAGTTTTAGATAGATTCCTTGCACCATTTGTTGGACATGAAAAACATGACAATAAAAGTTTTTTAAATTTCGATAATACAGCGCATGAGTCACATGAAGAAGAGGGAGGTCACTAAGATGGTAGAAAGTTCAATTCACGCAACTCAAGCAGTTGTAACATTAGACGTCGCACTTCCAGGTATTATCTGGGGTTGGATGATTACACTTAATATGTGGGCAAAAAGTATTGGTACGGGTGTGATCTTTTTGGGAGCATTTCTTATTTACAGACATAAAAAAGAAGATATGCCTAACTTAAGATGGATCATGCCAGTGTTATCATTCGTATTTTTAAATATTTTCTTACTTTTTACATTGACTGATTTACATCAGCCGTATAGAATGGTAAATATTTTCTTACACCCTCACTGGACATCAGCAATTACAGTTGGAGCATGGATGGCTTCATTGTTCTTATTACTTATTACTGTTATGTTAGTAATTGGTATTGCAGATGCATTCCCAAGTTTCCCGTATAAAAAATGTAAGCTGACTGCACTAGGTAGAACAAATTCAGCAGTATATGAGAAGATTTTTCCATTTGTAGTATTTTTAGCTATTCCGGTGACACTATATACTGCTATTATCATGGCAGAATCAAGTGCTAGAGAGTTATGGCAAGCACCTGCAGAAGTAATGCAAATGATGTGGGCAGCACTTATGGCTGGTTCAGCAGCACTTATTTTAGTATCTGATTCATGGAGCAAGGAAGCTAGAAAAGATTTAGCTTTAGTACTTTCTATTGCTACATTCTTTTCTTTTATGATGTATATGGGTGAGTATTTCTTCTCATTCAAATCATCAGAGGCAGAGGCTACACTCGCATATGTTCATGCAGGCGGTGAGTACAATGTAGAGTTCTGGTTTGGTATGGTTTTAGGATTTATCATCCCGTTCTTTATCGCTATGGGCAATATGAAAAATGATAACAAAACGCTGCTTAGATTTGCAGCTATATTAGCATTGGTTGGACTATACATGGCAAAAGATGTATGGCTTAAAATTCCACAAATGCTTCCGTTGA
This sequence comes from Sulfurovum sp., assembly GCA_026193735.1. GTDB lineage: Bacteria > Campylobacterota > Campylobacteria > Campylobacterales > Sulfurovaceae > Sulfurovum. The sequence continues at coordinate 8,104 of JAPHUJ010000090.1, read as the reverse complement.
GTTAAGGAGATATATATGACAAAATCAATGAATAATGAAAACCCTGCTTTTTTAGAAGGCAGAAGAAGTTTCCTTAAAGGTACAGCTTACTCTGTCGCAGGCGCAACACTTGCAGCAGGTGTATTTAAAACTGTAGCTGATACGCCGGCAATGGCTGAAACGAAATTTACACCGACGCCTAAAACACTTTCATTCTATCCACCACTTGAAGAGTGGAACAGTTTTACTGAATTAGATGGAGATGATTGGAAAAGAGGTGGTACAAGCAGAAATGGTGTTCAGAGCGAAGATAATCCTGATGGGATTAAAGCAACTGAATATATGCTTGTTCCTACAGCATGTTCAAACTGTGAAGCATCATGTGGTCTGACTGCATGGGTTGACCTTTCTACTTATAAAGCTGGTGGACAATTGGCAGTACGTAAATACATGGGTAACCCGCTTCATGCAGGTAGCCGTGGTAGAAACTGTGCTAAAGGGTATGCAGCTCAGTCACAAATGTACGATCCGGATAGAATACCTTTCCCACTTAAAAGAGCGCCAGGTTCTAAAAGAGGTGAGGGTAAATGGGTACGAACAACTTGGGACGAAGCAATGAAAGAGATCGGGCAAAAAATGCATGATACTCTCAAAGTGGGTGATGAGATGTCTAAAAAATCAATCATGTACCACGTTGGTCGTCCAAATGAAAATGGTTTTGGTCACCGTGTACCTCACTCATTGGGTATTGACGGGTATGATTCTCATACAAACATCTGTTCTGCAGGTGCTAGACAAGGTACTATTCAGTGGACAAACGATGATAGAAACTCTCCTGATTGGTCAAATGCGAAGTTGATCTTCCTTCAGTCTTCTCATGCAGCGGATGCGGGTCACTATTTCCAACAGGCGGCAGGTCGTATCGCTGATGCACGTAAAAAAGGTGCAAAATTGGTTGTTATGGATCCACGTATGTCAAACTCTGCCGGTATGGCAGACCTTTGGGTTCCATGTTGGCCAGGAACAGAGACAGCACTTTATCTCTACCTTGCAAATAGAATCTTGAATGAAAAAGGTCTTAACGGTGAAGATCTAGTGAATCATAATTTTGTGAAGAACTGGGTCAACTGGGATCATCTTATGAAAGACAGAGAGTATCTTGCATACCTTGTTGAGAAGAAGTATATCAAGTCAGTACCAGCTGGTGATACTTATGAAGAATTCATTGAAATGATCGCAGAAATGTATAGTCCTTATACACTTGATTTTGTTGCTGAAGAATGTCGTATTGAAAAACGTATCGTAGAAAAACTTTATGATATGTTCATCGATGCAGGTGCTAGAGTTGCAACATACATTTGGAGAGCAGGACCAATTGGTCACAAAGGTGGATGGATGATCGCTAGATCGGCTTTCTTACCATTTGTTCTTCGTGGTGCAATGGCTGGTGACAAAGGTGGTGTAGGACTTCACCACTGGCATGTCATATCAGTAAATGGTAAAGGTAATGCAGCAACTGAAGCTGGTGTAGCACCTGGAAAAGTGGACGCTTGGAATGAAATTGCATGGCCACCAGAGTATCCACTAAGTTCATATGAGATGAGTCATATTATGCCTCACCTTCTTATGGATGATGAGTGGAGAGCGAAGTGGAACGCTAAAGGTCTTAATGTACCTGAGAAATTGGCTGTTTGGATCCCTCGTATGTATAACCCCGTTTGGATCAACCCGGATGGATTTAGATGGATCGAAGCACTTAAAAGAGAAGATAAAATTGAAATGTCGTTTAACCTCTCGCCTACATGGTCAGAAACAAACTGGTATTGTGACTTTATTCTTCCTGTTGGACTTGCTGGTGAAAGACATGACCAGCATTCTGAAGCAACACAACCTTCACGTTGGTTAAGCTTCCGTAACCCTGCGTTAAGAGTTGCGTTAGAAAAAATGGGTTGGAAACCAAAAGATCCAACAAGAGCTACACTCGAAGCACACATTAAAGCAGGTCTTGGTGAAGTATGGGAAGAAGTAGAGTTCTGGGCAAACATTATGACTCATTATGTAGATCCAGATGGTTCTTTAGGTGTAAGAAAATATTGGGCTTCAAAAGAAGATCCAACGAGATGTGTAACGATTCCAGAGTGGTATCAAGCAGCATTCGATAATCTTCCTAATTTGAAGAAAGCTGCAAAAGCTTCATATCCTGATTCTAAGTATCCGAATTATGAAATGATGAGAGATAGAGGTACATGGTTAGAAGAAGATAACATCTTTAAGCCACAAGAAAGACCTTTGAAAAAAGTGGGTGAGAACTATATTGCACATGGTCATGAGTACCATGAAAGTGAAGTAGTTAAAGATGAGTTTGGTGTCTTGACAGCTACAGATGCTCATGGTAAAGAAGAAGCTATTGGTATTGAAATAGATGGTGAGTTTGTGGAAGGTTTCCATACGCTAACCAAGAAACTTGATTTCTACTGTGAATGGTTCAAAGAATGGAAATGGCCTGAGTATGCTATACCTATCTACCCAACGACTAAAGAAGACAGGGTGAAAATGACGCATATTGTGACTCAAGTACACCATGACTTCATGCAAAAAGACAATGAATTTGCATTGAATACTGTATTTAGATTACCGTACAATATTCATACGCGTTCAGTAAACTCTAAGCACCTTATGGAGATTTCACAAAACCATAACCCTGTGTGGATCTATACTGAAGATGCTAAGAAACTTGGGATTAAAAGAGGAGATGCCGTAAAAGTTACTATTACAGATACTGTGTCTGGACTTGATTCAGGTTACTTCATCGCTATGGCTGTACCGACTGAAGGTACTATGCCTGGCGTACTTGCATGTTCGCATCACGCAGGTAGATGGAAACTTAAAAATGCAGTAGAGATTCCTGGATTTGAACACAAATTAGGTATTATGGGTGTTGGTGCACCATTATATGAAATGACTATGGATGGTAAAGTGGGTACACTCAAACCAACAGAAGGTCTTAATGAAGGTATGCAAGCACGTAAAGATACGTGGCAGTTCAAAGAGTACAATAAAGACCTTGACAACATTTGGTGGGATGGTCTTTCTGGTTCATGGCAAAATGCTGTGGCACCTTCACATCCGGATCCTATTGCAGGTAACCATGCATGGCACCAAAAGGTTATTATGGAACTTGCAGGTAAAGATGACAAGATAGGTGACATTTATGTGAACTATGAGAACAACATGAAAGTATATCAAGCATGGAGAGATGACTTAACTCGTCCTCTTGACAGTACGGATACACTTAGACGTCCTAAACATATAAAGCGTCCTTGTGTGCCTTTGTCTGACAAAGCATATGCAGTAAACATTAAATAGAACATAAGTAGGGCTAAGCCCTATTTTACTACGTTAACACTGAGTTCCCTCCAGCAGGGGGCTCACGCAACTGGTTGCTTTTGTGTTAGTGTATTTACTTTTTTATACAATTTCCCAGATAATTAATTTTCTTATTACTTATTTATCTTGAAAGTGGTATAGTGCCAAAATATTTAACATGAAAGCAGATGAATATAACATGGATTTAATGAAACAAGAGATAGAAAACCGTATAGCAATTTATGCTTTGATCTCAAGATTAATGCTTGTAGAGGTAGATGAAACATTTTTAGAAAATATTGAGAAGGATGAAAGACTTTTAGCTTTTTTCCCTAATTACAGAGATTGGCCTAAACGTAAGGAACTTTCAACTTCGGAGCTTATTGAACAGTATTATAATGTTGATTTTACCAATCTCTTTTTGATGCACTTAGTACCTTATGAGAGTTTCTATACTAGAGATGATCAGATGATAGAAAGTGGGGGAGATAATCCCGTACTAGAACTTTATAATGACTTAGATTTTCGTGTTGAACTGGACAAGGCAAGAGTGGTAAGTGCTGATCATATAGGTGTTGAGTTAGAATTCATGTATATGCTGTGTACTGCTTTACAAAAAGCATTGGAAGCTGACGATAAAGATGGTATTTGTGAGCTCTTACAAGTACAAAGAGCATTTTTAAAAGAACACCTTTTAGAATGGACACCACTGTTTCTTATTAACGCAAAACGTGAATCACGAACGCCATTGTATCATGATGGTGCAGAACTTGCTTTAGAGTTTTTGTTGAGTGACTTTGAATATGTGACTGAAAAACTTTCACAACACTGTGAGACAACAGCAACTACGGAAAATTAATGGGTTTACATTTTGATGTGAGCGCTTGTGTCAGAGCAACAAGTAAATTTTCTAACTGTACGAAGTGTGTGGATATCTGTCCAGATTCTATAAGTTTAAAAGATAACCTTCCAAGCTTTACAGCTGCTACTGGAGTAGAAGCTGCCGCTTGTGTAGGTGTTTGTCCTACTGAAGCTTTTGCGCTCTCTAACTTTTCTACAACAGAGTTCTTCTTTAGCTTTTTGGAGTCTAAAGTCAGGCTGATCTCACCTAAAATAAATGTACCCTGTATCTCGGTGTTGAGTGTGGAACATTTGATTTCACTGGCTTTGGCCAGCGAGGAGCGGATCACAATAGATCTAAGTTCTTATGATGAGGACTCTTTACTGTTTGAACATATTGAGAAAAATATAGAAGAGGCAAATTTTGTTTTATCCAGTTTTTCAGAGAAGCAATTAACTACAAACCATATAGCACAAAAAATTTCAAAAATAGAGAATGAAAAAGAAAGTGAAGATGAAGTCTCGTCAAGACGCTCTTTTTTAGGTAATGCTTCACTAAAGGGTGTTGTAAAACACAAAAAAGCATTTGATGATGCAGTCGATGAAGATGAATTACAACATTTTGAGATAGATGCTTCTGTTGTCGCCAAGATAAAAGATAAAAAACTGCCAAATAAACGTAAAATACTTTTTACGACACTTAAACGGGCAGGTGTACCAGATGCCTTTGAAGTACTTCCAGAAGAAGAAGTGAGTTTTACGTCTCAAAAATTTATTGATGAGAGTTGCACGAACTGTCAGATCTGTTACCGTATCTGTCCTACCGGAGCACTTTCTTCTAATAGTAAGTTTTCCCTTATACACTTTGATGCGATGCTTTGTGTGAAGTGCCATTTGTGTCATGATGTATGTGAGCCAGATGCTATACAGTTACAAAGTGGATTTGAGATCAAAGAGTTTTTTGAACCTACACAAAGAACACTTGCAACATTTAACATTAAGCGTTGTAATGAGTGTGGCAATAATTTTACCTATACAGGCGGTGAGCAGACTTGTCCACGTTGTTCTGTTGAAGAAGAAGAAGCGATGTTCTTACATAACAACGCTAAACGTATGAGAGGGGAAGATTAGGTATGCGCCCAGACGAGATAAAACCAGATACAGGACTTTGTACAATACTCGGGCATAATGCCCAAACAGGGTATATGAGAAAATACTTTAATAAAATCATGAAACTGAATGGACTTAATGCAACGGCTATTGCACTGAATATTTCAGATGAACATTTTGATTTCACGATGACAAATGTTGGACAGTCAAAAGTCACTAAAATGATGATAGAAAAAGAGTTTGGTGCAAAAACTGTGCATTATTGTGAAAGTCTCGATACGTGCAGTACAAGAGAAGGACGTGTGGATTTTGTAGAGATAAAAGAAGGCAAAGTGCTTGGGTATTGTTTAGATGATGAGGCTCAAGCACTTTTTGATAAACCAGAATTTTTAGATGACCAAATACTTTTTGTAGCAAAAATGATGCTTATTGCCAATAGATGGTTTAACGCAAAAATAGATGTAGATGATATACCCATACTTATAGGAGAGAAATAATGAGAGAAATGGACGATTTAAGAAAAGAATTTGAGAATATGAGCGCACAAAATTTTCATGGTAAGCCGGCATTCGGTCCAGATGGACAGTGTGCTTCTGATGAAGAGGTAGATCTTAAAGATTACCCTTCATATACAGAAGCACTTTATGCAAAGCTGATTGCTCCACATGTAAGTGGTATTTATATTTCAAGATGGGATATTAAGGACATCGCTCTTGCAGCAGGTGATTCTATGGCTATTCACCCACGTAAACGTATGTTTGAATTACTTATGAAGTATGCAACGAGTAGAGAAAACATGCAATCTGTACTTGATGCACTTGAAGCACATATGGAAGATAAGATTGAAATTTATACAGAGTGTATAACAAAATTTCCAAATAGTGTAGAAGTATTTCAACCTAAAATCGATAAAGCCAGAAAAACGATGAAACTCTTTCCTCAAATTATGGAAGAGTATTTTTCAGAATAATTAGAGTTACCCTTATCATACTTGCAGTATAATATTTTATATTAAAACTGCAAGGTAAAAAATGCCAGAAATAACCAAAGAAGAAGTATTAGCATATCATAAGCAAGGGAAGATAGGGATCGACCTTACTAAGCCTTGTGATTCTCAACACGAACTTTCACTTGCGTACACTCCCGGAGTTGCCATACCTTGTCTTGAAATTGCCAGAGATCCAAATCTGTCTTTTGAATACACCAACCGTTCAAATCTGGTAGCAGTTGTCTCTGATGGTACCGCGGTACTTGGACTTGGGAATATAGGTCCTCTGGCTTCTAAACCTGTGATGGAAGGTAAGGTTGTGTTGTTTAAAAAGTTTGCAAATGTTGATGCTTTTGACATAGAATTAGATGTACACAGTGTTGAAGAGATAGTGGCAACCTGTAAAGCCATTGCACCTACCTTTGGTGGTATTAACCTGGAAGATATTAGTGCACCTAGATGTTTTGAAATAGAACGCATACTCAAAGAAGAGTTAGACATTCCTGTATTTCATGATGACCAGCATGGCACGGCTATCATTACTACGGCGGGACTGATGAATGCACTTGAGCTTACTGGAAAAAAGGTAGATGAGATCAAGATAGTGGTAAATGGTGCTGGTGCAGCAGGAATCTCTTGTGCAAAGATGTATCAGGAACTTGGGGTAAAAAACATTATCATGTGTGACTCTAAAGGGGTTATCTCCACATCTAGAAATGACCTTAATGCGTACAAAGCCCCATTTGCAATAGAGACTGAGGCTCAAACGCTTGCTGATGTTATGGAGGGAGCAGATATGTTCTTAGGGCTTAGTGCAGCAGGTGCCTTAACGAAGGATATGGTAGCTAAAATGGCACCTGAGCCTATCATCTTTGCTTTGGCTAACCCTGTACCAGAGATACTCCCAGAAGAGATCAAAGAAGTGAGGGATGATGCTATCATCGGTACAGGTCGTTCTGATTATCCAAACCAAACCAATAATGTACTTGGGTTCCCTTTCATTTTTAGGGGTGCATTAGATGTGCGTGCAAGGAAGATAACTGAAGGTATGAAAATGGCAGCAGCCAAAGCGCTTGCCGCTTTAGCTAAAGAACCTGTACCATACTATGTAAAGGCTGCATATCACAATGAAAATATCACCTATGGTAAAGAGCATATCATTCCTTTGCCTTTTAACAAAGAAGTACTTGTCTGGGTTGCTTCTGCAGTAGCAAAAACAGCATTTGATGAAGGTGTTGCACGTGTCGATAGTTATGATCATACAGCCTATAAAGAACGTCTACGATGTCTTATTTACGGTTGTCCTGAGAAAAAATAATAGATGAACATAAAGTCCTATGTAAACCTTTACGAACTATTGCAGGCAAATCCTTCTACGCGAGAAGAAAACCGTGCTTTTGGGTTAACCCAAGTGCTATTGCAAAATAAACCTATAGAGCAACTTTTAGCTTGGGTAGATACGCATAAAAATACGTTGAAAAAACCGCTTTTGAGTGAAACTTTTTCTTCTTATTTGTACAAAATGACATTTGCACTTGTACTTATAGCATTTGTTTTAGGTTTGTTATCGGGCGTAGGTTTACTTTCCTACAATGGACATGAACCGGTTAATGTGATCTATTTTATTGCTATGGTTGTTTTTTTCCCTCTTTTTACTATGATACTTACCTTTTTTGCGATGTTTAGAGCCAGTAGTTCTGAGAGTGTGTTGGTGCATCTTTCTCCGGCTTTTTGGATGGAGAAAATACTGGGTCTTTTACCTGGTAAGATTGAAGAGAAGATCACAGCATTGAAGATCAACCCATTACTTGCAAATTGGAT
>JAPHUJ010000122.1 GCA_026193735.1 Sulfurovum sp. | reverse complement strand
TCCTCTTAACTTTTGGGTAGTGGATGTCTATCAAGGTTCATCTACCCTTGTCAATACACTCTTTAGTTCCATCGTTGTAAAAGCCTATTTATTTGTATTTTTCCATATGCTTTATCTTTTTTTACCGAGTGGTGAATTTTCACTTTTCCTGGTCTATCTGGGGGCTGTGAGTATGCTTATCGCAGAGATAGTGGCGCTTCGCCAGAGCAATCTAAAGAGACTCTTTGCCTACTCTTCTCTTGGTCAGGTTGCGCTTCTCTTTACCGCGTTTGCACTGCAAAATGCAAACGCGATCCAGGCGGCACTTTTTATTGTATTCTCTCACTCTGTTGCAAAGTTTATCATCTTTTTGGCACTGACGTCCATAGAAAAAGAGCATAAAAGTATGCATATCGATACACTGAAAGCGTTAAATTCATCCTTTTTAAGAGCCATCATGCTCATAGCAATGCTCTCACTTTTGGGCATTCCTCTATTTGCCGGATTTATAGGAAAGTTCTTAGCATTGAAAAGCTTCGCCGTTGAAGGCATGTTCAGTGTTTTAGTCATTATCATCATAGCCTCTTTAATAGAGGCGGTTTACTACTTCAAACTGGCAGGGTTCATGTTTTCTAAAAATGAAAAAAGAGAGCCTCTCAAAATAGGTCTCACAGACAAAGCGCTGTTTACATTTTTGGCACTTTCTCTGATCGTTATCGGTATCGCCCCCATGATGATCTCACATTTTTTAATGGAGGCATCAACGGTGATGCTTGATAGTAAAAGTTACATTACTATGCTGGTAGGAGGGTGATGATGGATTTAACGCTGTTTGGATTGGCTGATATCGTGTTATCTTTAAAAGTGACAAATCTGGCAAACTTTTTTGCGCTCTTGATCTCTTTCTCTTTTATAATGGTTCTGTTCTTGATACCAAAATATAGACTGACCAAAAGTTTTTATGCACTGCTAACACTGTTAGCCACTTCACTTTTTCTCATCGTTTATGCAGCTGATTATCTACTCTTTTTTATTGGTTGGGAGGTGATGAGTATCACTACTTACTTCCTTCTCTCTTTTTCATTAAGCAAAGAAGCACTGCAAAAGTACATCATTTTCGCTATGGCATCAGCACTGAGTCTTTTTACGGCTATATTGATGCTTTACTCTACGAATCAAAGCTTCTTGTACATTGATGCAAAAGAGAGTTTTTCTGCTATGAGTGCTGGTATGGGGATAGTATTTACAGGCTTTATGCTCTTTGCAATTTTCATAAAACTTGGAACCATAGGTTTTCACTACTGGCTGGTTGATGCGTATGAAGAGTCCCAAAACCTCTTCACTCCGTTTTTATCAGCTGTAGTCTCAAAGATGGGGATTTATGCACTTATTATTTTTGTTGTAAACATAACACAGCCTGCTTATCTCTTAGCTGTAATGGGTGTGATGACTTCTGTCATCGCAACCTTTAAAGCCATTCAGGAAGACAGTGCTAAACGACTTTTAGCTTACTCATCCATAGCACAACTTGGTTATATTGTAACAGTACTTGGTGTTGCAAATGGGTTGGGAGGAGCACTCTATCAATCGCTGATCCATACTGCTGTGAAACTTTTGCTTTTCATCAATGTGGCAGGGATCATCTATGCGACCGGGAAAGAGAAGTTTTCTGAGCTTGGCGGCTTGATCTACAGGATGCCACAATCCTTTGTACTTTTACTCATCGGTATCATCGCTCTTGCCGGTATGCCGCCACTGGCTGGATTTGCTTCCAAATTTATGATCTACACTTCACTCTTGGATGCCAAGTACCTGCTTATTTTGTCTGCGGTAATGTTTTCAAGTGCAAGTGCTTTTCTCTATATCTATAAACTTATCTACGGGATCTATTTAGGTCACCCGACAAATAAAAAACTTGAAAGTGTCAAAGAGGTACCCTTGTCATTTTTAATACCTCAATACATAGTTGCTTTGCTTCTCATAGTGCTAGGAACATTTCCTGCCCTGGTTGTCCCGTACTTTAACCGTATCATGGAAGAGTTAAGCATGCATAGCATCACTTTCGACAATGCAGCAACATTGGTATCATTTTATACACAGTACAATGGTTTAGTCGTCATGAGTGCATTTATAGTTATCTTTGTGATTGTTTTACTTTTCTTCGTTTCTCTTCGTTCAAAAGCAAAAGAGGCAAAAAATCGTTTTGATATAGCCTACTGTGGAGAAGAGCCGAATGAGGCTACCCATCTTCACTATGGATTTAGCATGGGTAAAGAGTTAAAAAGGGTTGGTTTTATAGCGGTGATACTTAAAAACTCCAGTAGTTACTTCTATGACTTTTTAGCAAGGCAGACATTGGCACTCTCCGGGATGATAAGAAAAATATATTCTGGTAAGCTGTCACTAAATTTTAATATCGCGATCATGTTTGTAATCATCCTCTTTTGGTGGAGTGTAAAATGATAGTTGTTGACTTACTCTTCATGCTGTTTGTCGCCTATGCTGTCGGCTTTTTATATTATGGGCTCTATAGAAATATAACTGCACGATTTCAGCGTCGTTTTGGTCCGCCGGTCTGGCAATCATTTCTTGACTCTGTTAAGTTCTTTTTTAAAGAAGAGAGTACATCACACGGTTGGATGTTCTACCTTGGGCCGATCATTATGACAAGTGGCGCGATCATGACACTCTTTTTTATACCGTTTTTCAGCTCCGGAAGTAGTTTTGTGGGTTTAAGTGCTTATGGTAACCTTTTCCTGGTACTCTACCTTATGGTTCTGGGGCCTTTGGGAAATGCACTTGGTGTGGGAACTGCCGGTAATCCTTTTGGTGTGATGGGTGTCACTCGTGGACTTACTCGTCTTTTTGCTATGGAATTACCTTTT